>JAAYLA010000211.1 GCA_012522135.1 Bacillota bacterium
ATAGAGGACCGGGGCGAATTCGGCTCGCTCGATCCGCTGCGCTCCCGGCCTGAAACGGTTGCCCGCGCCCGTGCGACAGGCGAGCGCGTGCTGGCCCAACTCAGCGAAGTAGAGGCCGCCGCGACGGATCAGTCCATCCGGCACCGCTTGCAACAACTAAGGACCTACGTCGAGTACTTCATTCTGTTCCACGACTTCCGAGCAGCCAAAGACGACGCGGCACGGCAAGCCGGGCTGCAGGCGCTGAGCGACTACGCCGCGCAACATGCCGACGACTCCCTCGGTGTCTGCACATCGCCCGAGTTTGTCCGTTGGCGCCTTCGTGTTTAGCAAAGTTTCACCGAATCCGGGAGGTGAGGGGTTTCGAGGGATTGCAAACGCCTTGAGCAGTACGGAAAGCGAATCAAGGAGGTCTAGAAGCATGATGAAAAGCAGAACGCTGGTTGTCGTGACCGCATGCCTCATCGCCATCGCAGCCGTGGCCGGTTCGGCACAAGCGCAAACGACGATCACCGTGGCCTACCGGGCGACCGAAGGCCCGTGGCTCGAATGGGTTCAGGAGGAGTTTCACAAGAGGTATCCGGACATCAGGGTCGAGCTCTTGCCGGGACTCGGGGGTTGGGAGACAGTCGAGGTGCTCGGTACCTGGTGGCTGGGCAACTCGTTCCCCGACGTATTCTTCGGAACCGGCGGCGACGTCCAGAAGTACATCTACTACGGTTGGACGGCCGACTTGACGGATTACATTCAGCGCGACGCCGCCGAGATCGACCTGGACGACTTCCTGCCCGGTACGATCGAAGTCTGGGAAGTGAACGGCAGGATCTACGGCCTACCCATCGGCGTTTCGGGCCAGACCATTTTGTACAACCGTGACCTTTTGGCCCAGGCCGGTTTGGTCGATCCGCACTATAGCTGTCACACGGACTAGTGGACTTGGGACGAGTGGATCGACTACGCGCGCAAGGCCACCAAACGGGACGGCGAAGGCAAGGCATCTCAGTTCGGCACAACGCTCCGCGCCGGTGGTGTGATGATCGACATCAACTGGATCTTCGGTGGCGATTTCCTCACTCCGGAATCGTACCTGCCCGGAGCCAAGTGGGAGTCGGCCCTCTATAGCCCCGAGAACATCCGGGCCTACGAGGCGGTGCTGAACGCGTTCTACGTCGACCGCGTGGCGCCCGACCCGGTGAGCGGAGCCGAGCAGTGGTCTAACGGCGTCGCCGGCTCGCTGCTGAGCGGTGGCCTGGCTATGGACTGGACCGGCTGGTGGGCCCTGACCTCGATCGTTCGGGCGGACAACACGCTGTACGAGTTCGGAATCGCTCCGCCGCCTAAGGTTGTAACCCGCAATGCCACGTTGTACAACGACCCGTGGTTCATGTCGTCGAAGACCCAGCATCCGGAAGAGGCCTGGACGTTCATCAAGTTCGCAACCAGCCCCGAGTCGTTGGCCAAGTACGCCGAGTATCAGGGGATGCCTCCGGCACGGCACTCCTCCTTCATCGAAGGTTTCGTGCCCGCCTTCTCGGAGAAACTGGGCATTCCGGGCAACGTGCTGATGGAGGCATTCATGGGTTCGGTGCTGCACGGGCGGTCCCGCTACGAGGCCGCCGATATGGGAGTCGAGCCCTTCATCACCCCGTACCTAGTCGAAATCGTGAGCCGGGAAGTGCCCATCGAGTCGGGTCTGGAGCAGGCCCACGAGCACCTGAACCGCTTCCTGGCCGAGCAGCAGGAGGCGTTCGGACAGCTGTAAGAAGGGCTCCTTAGCATACACAAGCATAGATCATAGATCAAGCTCCCCGCAGTCACCGCGCGGCGGGGAGCTTGGCTTTTCTTCGATGTTTTGGCTGTCCCGTGCGGCAGGGGACGCTGTCCGTCCTACCGGCTCAACCTTGCTTGCCTGGTACTTCGCACCGCCTTCCAAGGACCTGACCTGCGCACCGCTCCCCGCCACGATCCGCGCGTCTTTACCTCCTTACGATTCGTCGGCCAAGATCGCGTTCACTTGCCGCTCGGCTTCCTCTAGTGCACTTTCGACCGAACGGGTACCCGAGACCGCCTCGGAGATCCGCGTTCCGAGCACTGAAGACCATTGGCTCCACGAGGGCGTGAACTGCAGGTCGACGGCGTACGGCGAGCTCACGTTCAGCACATCCAGGAAACGGGTCGGAGCCTCGTTGGGATCGATGTACTCAAAGACCGCCGGTCTGTAGGTGGGCATGAACAGACGGTCCCGTCCTGCGATCATCTGCCCTTCCGTCACCAGAAACTCGATCAAGGTCCAGGCGGCTTCCTTCACCTGGCTCGTCGCGTTGAGGGCAAAGCCGACGGTATTAGTGACGGCCGCCCGCTCCTTCCCTACGGGCAAAGGCGCGATGTTCCACTCGAACGATGCGCTTTCCCGCAGGTTCTGAAAGGAGTTCGGCATAATGGTGAAGTCCATGGCCACCTTCGCCTGGCCGAATTCCCACGCGTATACTTGCTCGACGGGCGGCGCGGAACGGTCCTCCACCACGAAGCTGCGCATAAACTCGATGGCCTCTATGCCGGCGGGAGTGTTGAACGCGGCCCGGCTCTTCGACTCGTCGAGGATGCGGACCCCGTTTTGCGCGAGGAAGTTCACCCACGATGCCTGTCCCCAGTACATGGCATTGGCGTACATTGTCACGCCGTATTGTTCGACATGCTCATCGCTGCGCACGGTCAGCCTGGCCGCGGCGTCCCGCAATTCGGCCCAAGTCCAATCGTCGGCCGGCTCGGTCAGGCCCCGGGCCGAAAACGCGTCTTTGTTGTACAGGAGGCCGACCAGGTCGTACTGATTGCCCAAGCCGTACAGTTTGCCCTTGTACCAGAAAATGTCGCCTGTGGGCATGTACTCGTCCAGGTCGATGCCCGCCGCGTCGATCCACGGCTGCATTTCTTCGATGATACCGGCCGCCGCCAGACCTCCGAGAAACGCTCCGTTCACCCGAATGACATCCGCCGCCACGCCGGCCGCCGCCTGAATCTGCACGCGATCGAAATAATTGCCGAAGGACGTCAGCTCCACCTCGACTTCGATATCGGGATACTTTTGCTCGAAGGCTTCAATAATCGGTTCGTACGCCTTGCCGTCGCCCCACAGCATAAGCCGCACGACGGTTTTTGCCCCCGCCGGCACCGCGGCCAAGGCAAGGATCCCGGCGAACAGTATCCACACACCGACTCGACCGAACGTACGCTGTGCCATCGTTTGAACCTCCTCCTTCGGTCTCTATTCGCGCCCGAGCTCTGCCCCGCACGATTCCCTTACGACCAGTTCGGCGGGGAGGAACGCGTGCAAAGGGAACGTGCGCGCACCGCTTAGCCGCTCGATGAGCAGGCGCACCGCGGTCTGGGCGATCTCTTTGGCCGGGGTGCGTACCGTAGTCAAGGAAGGCGCAAGGTGACTCGACCAAGGATGATCGTCGTGGCCCACTACCCGCAGATCGTCCGGGATGGAGATGCCGAAGTTCTGCGCAGCCCGGTACAAGCCCAAGGCCAGTTCGTCACTCGCCGCGAAGACCCCGTCGACCCGCGCTCCGCCCCTGAGCCTCTCGGTCGCGACACGGCACGCCGCGTCGACGTCCCACGGGCACGCCCATATGTGCTCGGGACGCGCCTCGATGCCCGACTCCTCTAAAGCCCATCGATAACCGGAGTACCTGTGGCTGTCTTCCGTTGGACCCAAATAGGCGACCGACCGGCACCCAAGGCGGACCAAGTGACGGACGGCCCGGGCGGCGGAGAAGCGGTGATCGACCCCCACCCGGTCGTAGTGGTCGTCCGCATAACTGTTGGAACTTACGATGACGATAGGCAGTCCTTGGTCGCTGCACCACTCGTAAACGGCGGTGGGTTTCGTGCCTAGGGTGATTATCCCGTCGACGTCCGTCGGGTTGACTTGGGAGTACAACGCAACGAGGTCGTTGAGGTGCAGATCACTCAAGACGAAGCGGGTCTGAGCGCCGGCAGCAAGGACAGCGGCTTGAATCTCTTCCGTGAGGACGGAATAGTACGAGAGCCCCGTCCGGCCGCTGGTGAAAATGCCGATGCGGTAGCCCTTCTCGCCTCGCCTCGGCGCTTTCGCCCGGTGTTCGAGGTAACCGATGCGCCGAGCCGCTTCCCAAATGGCCGCACGCGTCTTTTCCGTCACCGCGAGCGTCGGGTCGTTGTTGAGCACACGGGAAACCGTCGTAAAGGAAAATCCGGTCGCCTCGGCTATGTCCTTTAGTGTGGGCTTGCTCATGGCGGAATCGCACCCCGTCGGCAGGACACTCGGACACGGCCCTATGTTCGTTACGATTCCACCGGAAGTGATGTTTTCCTTCTATATCACTCATCTTTTACTGATTCTTTCTCCACCGGTGAATCGGGTGGCCACAACGCGGTCGTATGGTTCCACAATGCCGATTGGATGCGGGAGCGCGGCCTTGCCGAACCGGATAACGACTGGACGGTCGCAGATTTTGCCGCCCGCGCCCGAAAGCTCGTGGATCCGGACAAGCAAGTTTACGCGACACACAATCGCAACAACTCGGCCACTGCCTTGAGCATTCAATGGATCTACAACTGGACGGGGCACGAGTGGCTAAAC
>JAAYLA010000390.1 GCA_012522135.1 Bacillota bacterium
GATACCGTCAAGGTACTGTAGGACGAGAGTCTGGTGTAGACGCTCACCGTATCGGCTCAGACGGCGTTCAAAAGTCCCTGCAAGGCGCGCGTTAACATCGTGCGTCGCCCGTGCAAAGCCGGTATGCCGGCTTGTAGTGTAGAGGCGATCGCCTGGCCCGCCTTGATACCGGCCCGAAGTTCGCTCCGCCATCGTTTCGACGGCTGTATGCTGCTTTGCATGCGGCCCTGCAGGTATCTATCTCGAATCGATTCTCCGTTGGCTTGAAGCACCCGTAAGCGAGCCATGTCATCGACACCGGCCTTCGTCCATCCCATAGGGCGGCTGCTCATTCTGGCCGCAAATACATGGCTTACATGACCTTCTGCACTGCAACCCACGACGGCGTCGCCAAACTTGGACCAAGCTTCAATCCCGTCCCATTGCCGCATCAGGTACGTCAGTGTCTTCTCAATGGTCTCGCGTTTGCGATCGGTATCTGCTCGCTCATAGGCTTCCTTAAGCAGCGCTCTTACCGCTCGACGGTCGACTCTTTCAAGGGCTTTCCATATCGACCTGTACAGATCGTCCCAGCGACCAACGGCTGCTCGAAGTTTCTTGGCTGCATGGAATCGGTCTAACACGTAAACTGAGCCGGGAATGAATTCGACGAACCGGCGAATCCAAGACGCTCCATCACCACTAACGAAGATCGTTTGGACCGCTTCAAGGTCATAATGGGCATCCAGATACTGCCAGACTTCCTGGCAGAGCGTCTCTGTAGCACCCTGATACAGGCCCCCGAAGTAGAACACATTTTTGAGCCTTCTCCGACCGGGTGGGCCCTCCGCGCCTTCATGGACATAGACCAGGCGGGGTTGCCAACTCGAGCCTTCCGGTTCTTGGTTCGGCACATGATCTTCGTCTGCTTCGATGTACAGGTATGGCACCCGGCGTTTCTTGCTTGGATGAGTCCAATCCGGTTTCCAGTTCGGATGCTCACGTAGAGCGTTCATCACCGTCTGACCGGACAACTGCCAGGCTTCGTTCCAGGTCCACCTTCCGCTCTTGCGATAAGACACCTCGACAGCTTTCTCTACGACGGTTGCCCGGACTGATGGCGCCACTCTCATATGGGGCCTCAGGCCCATCCAATCGTCTGCCAGATACCGATACTCCCCGGTCACCTTGTTGCGAAAATAGGTGCGATGATACCGTACAGGACCAAACGGACTAAGAACCTCTTTGACGTCATGTCGGCGCACGATAACCCAACCGCGACGTTCCTGTAGATTCTCGCGCAAACGTTCATCCACTGCTTCCATGGCTTGCCGAATGAACTCCTGACCAAGCTCGTTCAGTTCCCTAGCCAAGCCATTCTCTAGTTCCTCGTAGGACCCAGAGCTTACGGCCTTATCCACCACCTCCAAGACTCGCAGGAATCTCGACCACAGCTGTTGAATCACTGACGACATGAAGACCTCACCTTCTGAGTACCTCTGTGTACTCGTCCGAGCGGGACGGTGAGGTCTTCTTTCGCTATCGGTACCCACAATCTCCTGTCCTACACTAAAGTTACACTACCC
>JAAYLA010000212.1 GCA_012522135.1 Bacillota bacterium
AGCGGAAGATCTCGGCCTCGGACAGCACTTGCGCGGCCTTGCGCACGACGTCGTTCGGATAGATGGACGGATCGACGGCCCGGTTCACCGACAGCTTGCCGAGTTCGCCCACCCAGATCTCCTGCGCTTCGGGGCTGGCCAGGAAGCGGATGAACTCGCGCACCTCGGGCCGGTCGTTGAAGACGCTCACCATGTCGGCGGCACCGAGGATGGGCGTGCCGTACTCGGGATCGATGCCGGGCAGGACGAAGAAGTCGTAGTCTTCACCGGCGACGAGACCCGGGTTGGCGTCGAGGATGAAGCTCTGGATAAACGTGGCCTGACGGTGCAGGTACGCCCGAGGCGGATCGGTAAACAGGGCGTTGACCGAGTCGCCGAAGTTGGTAGCCAAAACAGCCGTCGGCCCGCCGTATACCTGCTTCGGGTCGCGGGCGATGCTGCCGAAGATCTCGAAGGCCCGCTTGACCGTCGGGTGGGTCCACGGAATCTCATGGTTCACCCACTGGTCGTAGAGCTCGGGCCCGCCGATGCGCAGGATGATGTCTTCGATCCAGTCGGTGCCCGGCCAGCCGCTCGCGGCGTCGGACTCCAGACCGATCGCCCAAGGCGTGCCGCCGTCCGCGATGATGCGTTCGGTGAGGGCCATTAGCTCGTCCCAGGTGGTGGGCACTTCATAGCCTTTGGCCGCAAACTGCTTGGGGTTGTACCAGACCATGCTCTTTAGGTCGGCGGAGATAAAAATGGCGTAGAGTCCGCCGTCGACGGAGCCCAGGTCGATCCAGGCCTGGGAATACTGCTCGGCGAGTTTGTCCATGTCGAGAAACTGCGAAAGGTCGACGAGGTGCCCTTCCCTGGCGAACTGCAAGACGAAGCCGGGGTTGGGCATAGCGGCGACGTCAGGCGGGTTGCCTGCCTCGACCCGCGTGGTGAGGATCGTCACCAGGTCGCGGCTGCCCGTGAACTGGACTTCAATACCCGTGCGCTCGGTGAACGCGTCCATCACTTTCTGGAACGCCTCGAGTTCCTGGCCGCCCCAGGTGCCCATGACGGTGACGGTGCCTTGCGCAAGAGCGGCGGTCGACGATACAAAGAACAAGGCAATAAGCATCAGAACCGGTAATGTGCGGCGCATGGATTGTCCCTCCGTTCAGGGAATTTTCCAGACAATATCCACAATCTCCCGGTTGACGACGTTACCCACACGGCGATTGCGACGCTTCGTCCTAAGCCGTAGGAGAAGGTTTGAGGGAATGCCTGCGTTGAGCCTCACCTCCTATGTCTTGTACGATGGGGGCTTACGAGGACCTCATTCGGGTTGCATGCAGCCGGTGCGCTTCGGGTGGTTTATTGCGCACCGTAAATGCAACCGGTTGTATTCACGCTATTCCATTGGTGCTAGGGAAAGTCCTTCTTGCCAGAGGAAAAATCCATTGGAGGATTTTGGTGGCGAAGGGGGTGAAAGGCCCCGGAGAAGCGGCGCGAGGCCGGCAGAGCGCGTGGCCAGCTTCGTGTTCGCTATCGCCCGCCAACCCCCGTACCTTTGTTCATCCCTTTCGTACGATACTGCAAGAGTTGTCCCGCCCCCCTTCGATACAATGGAGTCAGAGGCAATGCAGGCGAAACGGTGGTGGACGTGGGCCGCGCCTTCCTGCGGACGCCGCCGACCCACCGGTCGCAACTTCACGGGGGAAAAGAAGGGCAAGAGGGAGGTAGAGCAAGAGCGTGTGGCGCACTGACGAAAGCGGTTGGCTTGTAACGTGCGTTGTGCTCATCTTGGCTTTTGGATTGCACATGGGAGTTGCAGCGGAAGAGGCGCCGTCCGTAGAGCGCGTGAATCTGGTCGAAGGTCTGCCGTACTGGATCAGTCTGGCGCCGGACAAGACGTATCCCGATAGCGGCCGCGAGCTTACGGATGGAATGAAAGGTCCTAGCGCTTTCGGCCATATGGCGTGGCAAGGTCATCTGCGCAATGAGTTCCGGGTCGTCACGTTCGACCTGGGAGCCGTGAAGCCCGTCGACGAGGTGAACGTAGGCTTTCTGCACGATCCGAGCGCGGGCGTCAACCTGCCGAACGAGGTGCACCTTTACACGTCGGTGAACGGCCGGGACTGGAAGGGACCAAAGACCGTGACCCGCTCCATGATGGGGACGCCGTCCGGTGCAGCGCGCCGTGAGGCCAAGTTCGTCAACGTCGGCCCGGCTCGCTACGTTCGTATAGTCTTCACCGTGTACATGTGGGCTTTCATCGACGAGGTCGAGGTTTGGGGCGAGGACCGGGAACTCGATGTCGAAGGTCCAACGGATCTTCTCGACCTGACCGATCCGTACCTGGGATTCGATGCGGATGGCATGGGACCGGCGTTATCCGTTCACATCGCGCCGGACAAAAACATCGGCCGGTACCTGCCCATCGGTACCGAGGCGGCGGGTGGGGCCCGGCACATCATGCTCGTCTACACGCACGAGCGCTGGACCGTAAGCGACGCCCTGCCGTACGTCGCCTACAGCCGTCCGCTTGCCGATCCTGCGGACCAGCCCGTGTGGGAGGACTGGTTCTTCGACAGCTTCCTTTTCCTGGCGCTGCGCCATCCGTCGGGTTTTGCCTTCGATGCGCCTTCTCGCGGCACGCCGGCCCGTTGGGAACAGTGGATGTGGTTCCTCGATTACCTTTTCACCCCGGGACAGCAGATGGACGCCTTCAACACCGCCGTCGCGGAAGCCAAGAAGACCATCGACGATCCCGATTATAAGGCGAAGGTTTTCGTCATGATCCCGTACCCGATGATTCAGACGACGAACTTCGGCGATCCGACGGGCCTCGGGCGCAGCTTGGACTTCTCGCCCTTCCCGAACCGGTGGGAGGAGTCCATCAACGATCGGCTCACGGCGATTCACGCTTATATTGATGAGTTCATGCGGCGCTGGAATGAGCACGAATTTGAACATCTGGAGCTCGTTGGGCTCTATTGGCTGGCAGAAAGCATCAGCGGGCCCACGGACTACGAGCTCCTGCAACGTGTCGCTCCGCTCGTTAAGGAACTGGGCCTGAAGTTCCTCTGGATTCCCTACTACGGAGCGAACGGGTGGCACAACTGGGAGGCCTTGGGCTTCGATGCGGCCATCTACCAGCCAAACTACATGTTCAACGCGAGTGTGCCGCTCGACCGGTTCCGCCAGGTGACCGACGCGGCCCGGCGCTACGGCATGGGCATCGAGATCGAAGCGAGCAGCGCGGTGTTCCTGGACGGGAGCGACCGGTATCTGGCCTACCTCGACGCAGGTGTGCAGTACGGTTATATGGACACGGCTCTGCACGCGTACTACCAGGATGTAAAGGTGCTGCGCATGGCCTACGGCAGCATCTTCGACCACGTGCGGGAGCTTTACGATCTGACCTACCAGTACGTGAAGGGAACTTACCGGCCCCGCGCCAATTAACGCGAGCGGGATGGATGTTCCAACGGTGCGGCTGCCCACGTCCGGCGAGTCCGGCCGGTCGTAGGAGTCGGTCCAGTCCTGCGAGTCCGGTGAGTGCGGAGTGGGCAGCCTGCCGTTGTGCCACGCGTGCAAAGATTTTGTGTACAGAAAAGAAGGAATGGTCTCCCGA
>JAAYLA010000213.1 GCA_012522135.1 Bacillota bacterium
GCCGGAGCCGGTTCAACGCTCATGGGCACAGTCCAGCTCGCCGCGGCGCAAAGGGAGATGGCGCAGAGATGGCAGGCACAGCACGTTTGACGGGTTTGATCGCGGCGACGTTTACGCCCATGCATCCGGACGGAGCGGTCAATCTCGACCTCATTCCGCCGCTCGTAGAACACCTCATCGCCACCGGCGTGAAAGGCCTCTACGTCAACGGCAGCACGGGTGAAGGGCCTTCTCTGACCACCGCGGAGCGGCGAGCTGTGGCCGAAGCTTATGTGCAGGCGGCAAGCGGCCGCATCCCGGTCATCGTGCACGTCGGCCACGATTCGCTCGCCGAGGCTCGAGGGCTGGCCACACACGCCGCGGAAATCGGTGCCACGGCCGTTGCCGCCATGCCGCCCGCCTATTTCAAGTGCGGCACGATGGAAGCGCTCGTCTCTACCCTGGCGCACATTGCCGAAGCCAGCCCGCAGTTGCCCTTCTTTTATTACCACATCCCGGCCCTGAATGGTTACCGCTTCAGCATGGTCGAATTTTTGCAGACGGCTCCTGCCCGCATACCGAACTTGGCAGGCATCAAGTTCAGCGACCCCAACCTGTGCGAGTACCAGGCTTGCCTCGAGTTTGACGGCGGGCGCTACGATATCCTGTTCGGCGTAGACGAAATGCTCCTCGGTGCCGTGGCCGTAGGCTCGAAGGGGGCAGTAGGGAGCACGTACAATTTCGCCGCGCCCGTGTATCTTAAAGCGATCGAGGCCTACCGTGCCGGCGACGTGGCGCAGGCCAGGGCACACCATAGCCGGGCGGTAAGCCTCGTCCGCACCGTAATCGCGCACGGTGGGCAGCCGGCTCTAAAGACGATGATGAGCTTCCTCGGTCTCGACTGCGGTCCGAGCAGACTGCCCCTCGTATCCCTCTCGGCCGACCAAAAAGAAGCGCTGCGCCGGGACGTGGAAAAGCTGGGCGTCCTTTCCCTGGGCGCCGTACGGTAGGTTGAGCGATATGCGATGTTTATCTGGCCTACCGCGTTATTGGCCGATCGCCTGGGCCAGGTTGGCGTTGATAATTTGCGTGGCCATGGCCAGGGCTTGCTCGACCGGCATGTTGCCAAGTAGGGCCTGGTCGACGTACGTATTCGCGATGCCTTGCCATTCCGCTGTGCTCAGGTAAGGCGTGGCCGGGTGCGGGTCTGCATATTCCACTGCGTTGAGGAAGGCGATGCGGTTCGCCGGGTAGTCGCTCTGCTCGAAAAAGGCCCGGGCAGCGTCGATGCGTGCGGGAATGACGGTGCCGGTCTCGCCCAGAATCCGGTTCGCCTCCTCGCTCGCCAGGAACTTCACGAACGCAAAGGCCGCCTCGACGTCTTTGCTCATGGGATTGATCACATTGGCCAGGCCGTGTACCGTTGAACCCTGTTGCATCGTGTGTGGGGAGCGGGGCAGGGCTGCCACGTCGAAGGTGAAGTCGGTGTTTTCGCTCAGGAATTTCAGGTGCCAGCTGCCTTGATTCAGCATGGCGACCCGGCCCGAAGGAAAATCCTCGATGAGTTCGTTTGGCGCGCCTTGGTACACGTGGCGAAGGTCGTGCAGAAACTGGATCGTCTCGATGGCTTCTTTCGAGTCAAGGGTCGCCCGGGTTCCGTCGGCACTGAACACCGACCCGCCGTTCGCGCTCAAGTGGGGGTACCAGTACAGTTGGCCCCATCCGCCCGTCGAGTAGCCCCAGCGAATTACCTCGTCGGCCGTGCGCTGCGTGAGCTTCTGCGAATAGGTGGCTAAATCGTCCCACGTCCAGATGTTTTCGATTATAGCAGGTTCGACAAGCCCCGCTTCTTGCATTGCGTTTACGTTATAGACCAGAGCGATGGTGTCAAAATCACGCGGGAAACCGTACGCCTGGCCTCCCGGTGCGTAGAAGTCTCGCAGGACCGGCCAGATGGCATCCATGTAGGCGGCGGCTTCTGGATCGGCATCGATGTATGGCTGCAGGTTGAGGAGCATGTTGTTGCTGTGGAAAGATCCGAAATCGTACATCGTCATCCAAAAAACATCGGGTCCGGTGCCAGACACGAGCCCTAGCGTGACCTTGGTGAAAAATTCGGGAAAGGGCACCAAGAGCACTTCGACCTTGATATCGTGTTGAGCTTCGAACCGCGCGATGGCCTCTTTCGTCGCGGGCAGCTGATTTTGGTCCCAAATCCAGTACTCTAGAGTGACGGCAGCGGACGCCGGCACCCAACCAGCGGTAAGGGCAAGCAGCACAACCAACGCGGTAAAGAGTCTCTCGCCGTGATACATGC
This sequence comes from Bacillota bacterium, assembly GCA_012522135.1. GTDB lineage: Bacteria > Bacillota > Limnochordia > DTU080 > JAAYLA01 > JAAYLA01. The sequence goes on from JAAYLA010000213.1 coordinate 2,297, forward strand.
TCATCCCCTCCTCAAGTATCTTGCTCTTGTGATGGGATTTCGACGGAACCATTCAAAATCCGGCTCGGCTTGACGGGTAAGTGCGTCGTCCGAAAGCGACGGCGCACACTGCGTGGGACACGGTTGGTATTGTCAAGCACGTAACGGGGTGCGGTCGGGACCATTACTGATTCAGTATGGCCATCACGGCGTGCATCGCGCCCAGGCCCCGGCGGAAGTTGCCCCGGAGATCTCCTGCGGGAGGAATGACAGGAACTCAGTCCCTTGTTGCCGAAATGTTCGTTTAGTATCTCCGAACTAGCTCAAAGGTGTTTCGCAAAGCGGAACTTCTTTGGGTCTTTCGTACAGCCTGCGCAGTGGACAAGGAGGCAACCGAATTGGTCAACGTCACCATTACACGCGTGGCGCCGGGTGATTCGAGCGTCCGCATCGACTGGACCGTGGAGAACTTCACACCCGACGTGCAACTGGTCCTTGAGTACAAGCCCCGGGACGCTGCGTGGGAAAGTGCCCGGACCATCGCCGTCGACGCCGCGGCCGGGACCTACCTTCTGACCGGCATCCAGAACGGAATGGACTACGAGCTGCGTCTTGCCGCGCTCGCGGACGGTGATCACGTGCCGGCGGAGAGCGCAACGCGCCTTGTCCGCACGGGCCCCGTTCCCGGCATCGTCGTGAACTACATCCATCCGGACGACTACACATACAACACGTCGGGACGCTCCACCGCCAGCCCGTCTTTGGTGATGCTGCCGGACGGCACCTTGTTGGCATCGCACGATGTGTTCTGGCAAGGCCACGGCCAGAACCTCACCATGGTGTTTGCTTCGGAAGACGGCGGGCGTACTTGGCGCTTTCGCTCGCAGCTGCATCCGTGTTTTTGGGGCAAGCTCTTTTGGCATCGCGGCGCGCTCTACATGCTCTCGACCGCTACGGAATACGGTGCGCTGCTCATTCGCCGCAGCGACGACGGGGGCTTTACCTGGTCTTCTCCCACGGAAATCCTGCCGGCGGGTGATCACGACTCGGGCGGACCCCACAAGGCGCCGGTGCCCGTGGTCGAATATCGAGGACGAGTTTGGACCGCGGTGGAGCATGGTTCGTGGAAACTGGGCCGGCACGATGCGGGGGTTGTTTCGGTCCCGGCGGATGCGGACTTGCTGGACTCGAGTGCGTGGACCGCGACGCCGTTTCTGCCCTATGATCCGTCGTGGCCGGGTACGATCCGGGGAGGAACCAAACCGGGGTACCTGGAGGGAAATGTCGTGGTGGCTCCCGACGGCAGACTCCTCAACATCCTGCGCTACAACACCCACGGCGGGGAACCTGACTACGGGCGGGCGATTGTCCTAGAGGTCAACACGGAAGATCCGGCTGCGCCCCTCACTTTCGACCGGGTGATCGATTTCGAAGGGAACATGTCGAAGTTCACGATTATGCGCGACCCGCA
>JAAYLA010000214.1 GCA_012522135.1 Bacillota bacterium
AGTCAAGCGCACCGCACTTGTTTTGGCCCTCATCGTGTGGACGGTCGCGGCGGCTACGGTTGCTGCCGATCTCACGGCCCTCGACGAATACGTAGCCCGTGATCCGTGGGATGAGCCGGTCTATCGCATCGTCGGTACCCGGACCCAGGATGGCTTCCGCCTCCTGCAGATCGAGTTCGTGTCGCAGACGTGGCAAAACATCCCCTGGAGCCACCGTCTGCTGCTGGTCGTTCCGCCCGAAGTCGTGCCGGCGCAGGCGGCCGTCCTGTACATCAGCGGCAGCGGCTCGGGCAATGACGAGATTCAGGCCATGCGGGAGGTCGCAGCCGCCACCCGCATGCCGGCTGCCGCGCTCATGGACATCCCGAACCAGCCGCTATTCGACAACCTGCGGGAAGATGCCTTGATCGCCTATACGTTCCAGAAGTTCGTCGAGGGCGAAGGCGCCGACTGGCTGCTGCTTTTCCCCATGGCGAAAGGCGCGGTGCGGGCCCTCGACGTGTTGCAGGCGGTCGCGGCGAAGGAGCTGGGCATCCAGATCGATCATTTCGTGGTGGCGGGGGCGTCGAAGCGGGGCTGGACGACGTGGCTTACCGGTGCCGTGGACGAACGGGTCATCGCCATCGTCCCGATCGTGTACAATAACCTGAACTTGGCGGCCCAAATCGAGCTGCACCGGCGCACGTACGCGGAAGGCGCGAGCCCGATGATCCACGACTACACCGACCTGGGCCTTCTGGAGCTGATCGAATCGCCCCACGGTGCGGAGCTGGTGGCGCACGTCGATCCTTACGCCTACCTGGAGCGCTACACCATGCCGAAGATGCTGCTCCACGGCACGAACGACCCTTACTGGCCGGTGGACGCGCTGAACTTGTACTGGGACGATCTGCCGGGTGAAAAATACGTGGTCAACTTCGCCAACGGCGGCCACGACCTCGGCGACTTGGCCAAGGCCGTGCGCAGCATCGCGGCCTTCGCGCTCCACGTGACCGGCCAGCCTCTCTTTCGCGAAGTCGAATGGACGCTGACGGAGAAGGAAGACGGCCTGCCCAGTCTCGAAGTAAAGCGTACCGACGGAGTCGTGGGTGCGGCCTACTACGTGGCCATTTCCCCCAGCCGGGACTTCACCGGGGCTCAGTGGCTGCGGCTCGAGCCCACGCAGACTGAGACGGGCTGGGTGGTCGAACCGATGCGGGCGGCGGGACGTTACGTGGCCTTCTACATCGACGTGGAGTACGCCGTGCGGCCCGACGTGACGGTGGCCCTGAGCACGCCCATCTTCGTACTGGAACCCAGGTAACCGTCTTGAAGCGATGCGCTGCGGGGGAGGGGGACAAGCCGGCCCCCTCCCCGCCGCAGCCGGGCAGGGGAGGTCGATCCGTTCTTGCACATCGATCTAGCCGGCCTTCTCCTCACCGGGATCATCGTTGCCAACGTCATCTTCGCGGTCGTTATCGTCTTCGTCGACCGCAAGCGGCCAGCCGAGATGCTCGCGTGGCTCCTCCTTTTCGCTTTCCTTCCCGTCGTGGGCTTCCTCCTATTCATGCTCTTCGGGCAAAAGTTTTTCATGCGCCGGCGCAGCCGTCTGTTGCGCCACGAGGGGTACCGGCGCCTCGTGCAGACTTTGGAACGCCAGGCGGCCGAGGTTGACGTCGCCCAAGCCCGGGGCGAACACCTGGACCCGCCCGCTGACGTGGTCGCCCGGTTGCACCATTCCCGCACCGGCGCGCCCATCACCTACGGCAACGCGGTGACCATTTTCACCCACGGCACGGAGAAGTTCGCCGCGCTCCTGCGTGACATCGAGGCGGCGGAAGAGTCGATCCACCTCGAGTACTTCATCTGGCGTCCGAGCAGCGTGGGAAAGGAGCTGACACAGGCCCTGACGCGCAAGGCGGCCGAAGGGGTGGCGGTGCGGGTGGTGCTCGACGACTGGGGATGCAAGCTGACGCCGCAGCGGCTTTTCAAGGATCTCACCGCCGCCGGAGGCAAGGTAGTGCGCTTCTTGCCGGTCAATTTCGCCACGAGCTTCAACGCCAACTACCGCAACCACCGCAAACTGGCGATCATCGACGGGCGCATCGGCTACGTGGGCGGCATGAACGTGGGCGACGAGTACCTGGACGGCCGGGCCGACCTTTCGCCCTTCCGCGACACGCACCTGCGCGTGGCAGGCCCGGCCGTCTGGCGTCTGCAGGCTCGCTTCATCATGGACTACACCTTCGCGTCGGGGGAAGAGGTGCCGATCCAGGAGGCGTGGCTCGCTCCTCCGCCGGCCGGCGACGTGGCGCTGCAGATGGTTTTCAGCGGGCCGGATGCGGACGAGCAGTACATACGCAACGGCTTTTTGAAGATGATCCAGCTGGCCCGGGACAGGCTTTGGATCCAGACGCCGTACCTTGTGCCCGACGAACCCGTGCTGGAGGCGCTGAAGCTGGCCGCCTACGCCGGGGTCGACGTGCGGATCATGCTTCCGGGCGTTGCGAACAATCCGATCGTACACCGGGTCACCCTGGCCTACGCGGCGGAGCTGCTGCAGGCGGGCGTGCGAGTGTGGGAATACGACGGCTTCCTGCACAGCAAGGCGATTTTGTGCGACGATGCGGTCCTTTCCATCGGCACGACGAACATGGACGTGCGCAGCTTCGCCTTGAACTTCGAGGCGAACGCGTTCATCTACGATGCGGGGAAGGTGCGCGAGTTCGCGGCCGCCTACGAGGACGACTTGTCCGTCTCCCGGGAACTGACGTGGGAGCGCTACGCCGCTCAAGGATACCCGGCCCGGGTCTTGGAAGGGCTGTTTCGACTCTTGGCGCCGCTGCTCTAGGGTTTCAAGCGGCGCCGCAGTGAGCGATCGGGTAGAACCTTCCTCCTCGGCACCCCGTGAGGCGGGTCCCGCTCGCCCGGGGCAAAGGCATTTCCGCCGGGGGCAAATCCCTCTTGACAAACATTACCAAGTTTGCTTTGCTCATATTTGTTGCCAACGCAGGCCTATCTTGTTGCCTCTTCGCCGGCCGTTCCCTGGTCCGCGGGGATCGCGGCTTTGCCCGTGAGCCCAGGGGGCCGTCCGTCCAGCGGTGGCTGTTTCCGCCGTCCACATTATGGACAACTGTACTTTGGGAGGAGACACGAGATTGAACAAGCAAGGGAAACACAGATGTCTTGATAGGATCCTTCTTACCGCATTGGCTCTGCTGGCAGTAACCTCTGCATTTGCTTCCGCACAGATAAGGCCTTTAGACGAATACGTGGCCCGCGGGGCAGGTAAGGCGCCGTCCTACCGTGTCGTGGACAGTACCGTCGAGGACGGTTTCCGCGTCTTGCAGGTAGAGTTCGTCTCGCAGATTTGGCAGGACATTCCCTGGACCCACCGGCTGTTCATCGTCGTGCCGCCCGACGTTGAGCCGAGCCGGACGGGCGTTTTGTTCATAAGCGGCAGCGGCTCGGGCGACGTGGAGACCGCCGGCATGCTCGAGGTCGCACGCATGACCCGGATGCCGGCAGCCGCCCTCATGGATGTTCCGAACCAGCCGCTCTTCGACGACCTGTGGGAAGACGCGCTGATGGCTTACACGTTCGATCAGTTTCTCCAGGGCGCCGATCCCGACTGGCTGCTCCTTTTTCCCATGACGAAGGGGGCCGTCCGCGCGCTCGACGTGTTTCAGGCGGTCGTCGCGCAGGAGTTTGGGATTGAGATCGGACAATTCGTGGTGGCGGGCGGTTCCAAGCGGGGCTGGACCACGTGGCTCACGGCAGCCGTGGACGAGCGGGTCACCGGCATCGTCCCGATGGTTTACAACAACTTGAACCTGGCTGCCCAGATGGAGCTGCAGAGCCGCACGTACTCGGCGGGAGCCAGCCCGATGATCGACGACTACACGGCTTTGGACCTTTCGGACGTGCCCGATCCGGCTCGGGTGATCGAGCTGGACTTCCATATCGATCCGTACGCCTACGTGGAACGCTTCGTCATGCCGAAGATGCTGCTCCACGGCACGAACGATCCCTTTTGGCCCGTCGATGCGCTGAACCTTTACTGGGACGATTTGCCCGGTGAGAAGTACGTCGTCAACTTCGCGAACGGCGGCCACGACCTGGGCGACATGGAGCGGGCCTTGCGTAACCTCGCGCTCTTTACCCTGCACGTGACTGGCGAACCGTTGCTGAGCGAGGTCGAGTGGGCGCTGGAGGAACGGGAAGACGGTCTGCCCGGTCTTGAGGTAAAGCGCACGGAAAAGGCCGTTGGCGCCGCCTTGTACGTCGCGTCGTCGACGAGCCGCGACTTTACGGCGAGCAAGTGGGAACGGCTGGAACCCCGGGAAACCGCCGCAGGCTGGGCCGCCGAGCCGCGCCCGCTGCCGGGGCATTACCTGGCCTTCTACATGGACGTGGAATATGCCATCGGGCAAGGCGAAACGATTGCCCTGAGCACGCCCATTTTCGTAGTCGAACCCGAGTGAGTTTCTTCACCCGGTGAAGCCCGTCACCAAGCGGGACGGAAAAGGTAGCGGGAAAGAACAGCGGGAAGGAAAGAGGCTTAGGTCTGCTCCGGCGCCGAGGGCTCACGGATAGAAAACGACAATTCGTCCGTGAGCCCTCATGCTCTGCACGTCACTCCGGTGAGGCCGCCGGTTGTACTTGGCCGGCGCGCACCACGCCGTCGGGCGCCGCCTGCTCTCCTACGGCCGTGCCACTCGCACTGCCCATGAACTGGCTGTAGTACAAGTCCGCGTAGAAACCGCCCTTGGCGAGCAGTTCGTCGTGGCGCCCTTGCTCGACCAAGCGGCCTTCGTTCATCACCAGAATCCGGTCGGCATCGCGGATGGTCGACAGCCGGTGGGCGATGACGAAGCTCGTGCGGCCTTTCATCAACTTCTCCATGGCTCGCTGCACCTGCGCCTCGGTGCGGGTGTCGACGCTGCTCGTTGCTTCGTCCAAAATGAGCATCGGCGGGTCGGCCAGGAACGCCCGGGCGATCGTGAGCAGCTGCTTTTGACCTTGCGACAAGTTCGACGCCTCTTCGTTCAGCACCGTGTCGTAGCCGTCGGGCAAGGTGCGGATGAAGTGGTCCGCGTACGCTGCCTTCGCCGCCGCCACGATTTCCTCTTCCGTCGCGTCGGGCCGGCCGTAGGCGATGTTGTCCCGGATGGTGCCGTTGAACAGCCACGTATCTTGCAGCACCATGCCGAACAGGCTGCGCAGCTCGGCCCGGGACATGTCGCGAATATCCACCCCGTCGATGGTGATGCGCCCGCCGTCGATTTCGTAGAAGCGCATGAGCAGGTTCACGAGCGTCGTCTTGCCCGCGCCGGTGGGTCCGACGATCGCGACTACCTGCCCGGGCTGCACCTCGAGATTCAAGCCTTGGTAAAGCGGCACGCCGGGGGAGTAGCCGAAGTGCACGTCCTCGAATTTCACGTGGCCCCGGGGCTTGTCGATGAGGCGTTTCGTCGTCCGGTCGGGCTCCATCTCGGGTTGGTTCAAAAGCTCAAACACACGCTCGGCCGAGGCGATCGTCGACTGGAACACGTTGATGGAGCCCGCGATCTGCTGGATGGGCTGGTTGAAGCGGCGGGCGTACTGCAGCATCGCCTGGACGCCGCCCACCGAAACGGTCCCGCGGGTGACGAAAAGGCCCCCCATGACGCTGACCAGTACGTAGCCCAAGTTGCCGATGAAGCCCATGAGCGGCCAGATGATCCCCGAGATAAACTGCGCCTTCCAGCCTGCTTCGTAAAGGCGCGCATTGATCTCGTTGAACCGCTCGATGGACGCTTTCTCCCGCCCGTACGCTTTCACCACGGCATGGCCCGTAAACATCTCCTCGACGTGCCCGTTCAGCTCGCCCAAGGTGCGCGAGCGCGTCCGGAAGTACCCCTGGGCCTTCTTTGCGATGATCATCGTGACGAAGCCCGACATCGGCAGCGTGACCATGACCACCAGCGTGAGCCAGACGTTGATCGAAAGCATCATGCCGAACACGCCGACGAACGTGATGAGCGACGCGATGGCCTGGCCGATCGTCTGCTGCGTCGTGCTCGCGATGGTGTCGACGTCGTTCGTGATGCGGCTCATGATCTCGCCGTGGGTCTTCGTGTCAAAGAAGCTCAAGGGCAGCCGCGACAGCTTCTGGTTCACTTGCCGGCGCAGGTCGTAGCCGATGCGCTGGGCCACGCCCGCCATGACGTACTGCATGAGGTAACTGAAGGCCGCGCTGATCAGGTACAGGGCGATCAAAGTGAGCAGAATGCGGCCGAGGGCGGCGAAATCGATGCCCGCGCCTTCTTCACCCCGCAGCAGCGCGGTGAATCCGTCGAAGATCACGTTCGTGGCTTCGCCCATGATGCGGGGGCTGATCACGGTAAACAGGGTGCTGATGATGGTCATGAGGATGACGAAGCCCAGCACCCACGTGTACGGCCGCAGAAACCGCAGCAGTTGCTTCAAGGTGCCTTTGAAGTCCCGCGGCTTTTCGACGGGCATGGCCAGTCGGTGACCGCCTCCGCGTCCGCCCGGGCGGTGAGGAGGGCGGTGCGGCGTCGTAGGGGCTTGGGAGTTGCTGCCTCGTGTGCTCATGCGATCGCCTCCTCAGCGAGCTGCGATGCGACGATTTCCCGGTAGATGTCGCACGTGCGCAGCAGCTCGTCGTGGGTGCCAATACCGACCACTCGGCCTTCGTCCAGCACGATGATGCGGGTCGCGTCCATAATCGTGGCAACCCGCTGCGCGACGATGATCACCGTGGCGTCCGCCGTCTCTTTGCGCAAGGCCCGGCGCACCAAGGCGTCGGTCTTGAAGTCGAGGGCCGAGAAGTTGTCGTCGAACAGGTAAATCTTCGGCCGGCGGACGAGGGCCCGGGCGATGGTGAGCCGCTGCTTCTGACCGCCCGACAAGTTCGTGCCGCCTTGCGCCACCATGTGGTCGTAGCCTTGCTCCAGTTCCCGGACGAAGCGGTGCGCCTGGGCCGACTCCGCTGCCGCCTGCACTTCTTCGTCCGTGGCGTCCGGCTTGCCGTAGCGCAGGTTTTCGGCGATCGTCCCCGTAAAGAGCAGAGCTTGCTGGGGCACGTACCCGATGCGCGACCTCAGCTCTTCTTGGGTCATGGCGCGCACGTCGACGCCGTCCACCCGGATGCTGCCTTCCGTGACGTCGTAAAAGCGCAGAAGGAGCTTGGCGAGGGTCGACTTGCCCGAACCGATGCCGCCGATGATCGCCGTCACCTCGCCCGGCCGGGCCGTGAACGAGACGCCCCGCAGCGCGGGTGCCTCGGCTCCGGGATAGTAGAAGGTGACGTTGTCGAATTCCACGACGCCCTCATTTTCCCGCGGCGTGACGGGCTCGGCCGGATCGGCGATGTCGGGCTCCGTTTCGATCACTTCCGCGATGCGCCGAGCCGACACGGCCGCCCGGGGGATCATCACGAACATCATGGACAGGGCCATGAGCGAGAACATGAGGTGCATCGCATACTGGGGAAAGGCCATGAGTTTGCCGACTTCCAGCGTACCGGCGTTGACACGGAA
>JAAYLA010000215.1 GCA_012522135.1 Bacillota bacterium
AGCGGGCGTAGAAGGCGTTTTTTGCCGAAGTAGGCGGCGCCGTGTCGCTCCTCATTTTTGTTACTACCACATTTCTTCGGTCACTGACGTCAAGTTGCCAATGCACAATTTCCTGGCGCGGCGGCCCGGATTCCAAGTTTGGCCGGGATTACGTACACGTACGAGGATCCGTGCCACACCCACGGCTCCCGCCCACAGATTCCGTACAATGGAGATCAACGCCCCCACGTCTCTCGCGGCCCTGAGCAACCTGCGCTATCACGGTCTCCAGAACAACCACATCCATTCGGTTGCAGGTTTGACCGACTTGCAAGACCTCTTGGCGCTGTATCCGGGATCCAATTCGATCCGCTCTCTGGAGGGGCTTGAGGGGCTGGTGAACCTAAACGTGTTGGACATCGGCTTCACCGGAACGATTCCCATCGCCGAAGCCCTCTATGCAAAGGGCGTCGGGATCGGGACCGTGCTCGCTTTCATGATGGCGGTGACGGCGTTGAGTCTTCCCTCTCTGGTGATGTTGAGCAGAGTGGTGAAGCGGCGGCTGTTGGTCGTCTTCGTCGGTGTCGTCACCGCGGGGATCATCGCCGTCGGCTATCTTTTCAACGCCGTAGGGTGGCTGTGGGCGTGATCTGTACGATGCGGCGCGGTGCCCCGTCCGGCTGGTGCGTTGACGTGTATAATCATATGCTTATATAATCATCCGGAAGGGGGGCTCTGTTTCATGGACATCAACCGTATGGCAAACACGTTGAGGCTGCTCGGCAGCGAGCCGCGCTTGACGATTTTGGCTTTGCTCAGAGAGCGGGCATTGTGTGTCTGTGAACTTGTTGCGGCCCTTGGCATCTCGCAACCTGCTGTAAGTCAACATCTGCAAAAGCTGAAGGCGTACGGTTTGGTTCGAGAGACGCGACGCGGGCAGTGGATTTATTACTCGCTCGACGTCGCCGACAAACCTTTCGTCGCACGGATTTTAGAAGAACTACCGAGTCATCGTGAACAAATTGAAAAGATACGCACCGTCTGCGAGGAGGCCATATCGTGATGCGAAAGAACGAAACCGGAGAGGATCTTTCCGCACAGGGCGGCTTGGGGCTGTTTGAACGGTATCTCACCGTGTGGGTGGCCCTGTGCATCGTCCTCGGCGTCGCCATCGGCCAGCTTTTTCCTGTCGTCCCCGAAACGCTGAGCCGTTTTACTTACAGTCAAGTGTCGATCCCGATCGCTATCCTTATTTGGTTCATGATTTATCCTATGATGGTCCAGATCGACTTCGGGCGCATTCTCGACGTCGGTCGACAAGCGAAGGGCATCGTCGTGACGCTGGTGGTCAACTGGCTGATTAAGCCTTTTACGATGTTCGCCTTTGCGTGGCTGTTTTTGCGCATCGTTTTCGCACCGTGGATTCCCGAGGGGTTAGGCCAGGAGTACGTGGCCGGTGCCATCCTGCTCGGAGCCGCCCCGTGCACGGCGATGGTATTTGTGTGGAGTTATCTTACCAAGGGAGATCCGGCTTACACCCTCGTTCAGGTCGCGTTGAACGATCTCGTCATGCTCGTCGCCTATGCGCCGATCGTGATCGTGTTGTTGGGAATAAGCAGCGTCGCGGTGCCCTACGATACCGTTTTCCTGTCGGTGTTTTTGTACATCGTCATCCCCTTGGCGGCCGGTTATTTGTCTCGGCGGTATCTTATCCGTACTCGTGGGATTGAATGGTTTGAGAACGTGTTCTTGAAGCGGCTCTCCCCGTTTACTATGGTGGGTCTGCTTTTAACCTTGATCTTGCTGTTTTCCTTCCAAGGTGAGGTGATCATCGAAAATCCGGTTCACATTGCTTTGATCGCTGTTCCGTTGATCGTTCAGACCTTCTTCATCTTCGCCGTAGCCTATCTGTGGGCGAAAGCGTGGCGGCTTCACCACGAAGTCGCGGCACCCGCGGCGCTGATCGGCGCGAGTAACTTCTTTGAGTTGGCCGTCGCGGTGGCCATCTCTCTGTTCGGCCTGTCGTCGGGGGCCGCTTTGGCGACCGTAGTCGGCGTGTTGGTCGAAGTGCCCGTGATGCTCACGCTCGTGCGAATCGCAAACAAAACGAGGCGGTACTTTCCGGTACGTACGTGACGTGCACGCGCGCGGCGGTCTGCTTGCGCCCGCGGACTTTAGAGGGTGTCGCCTCGGAAGGGGGAAGCCATCGTGAGAGAGCAAAAGCCGGTGATTTACTTTTTGTGCACAGGGAATTCGTGCCGCAGCCAAATGGCCGAGGGATTCGGCAAGCAGATGCTCGGGGAGCGGTTTGAGGTGCTCAGCGCCGGGGTGGAGGCGCACGGCGTCAATCCGAACGCCGTCCGGGTGATGGCGGAAGTCGGCATCGACATTTCCCGGCACACGTCGGATTGCATTGACTATGAGACGCTGCAAAACGCAGCGTGGGTGATCACGTTGTGCGGCGATGCGAACGAACGATGTCCCGTGACACCGCCGCACGTCAAACGGCTCCATTGGGACATCGACGATCCGGCCAAAGCCCGGGGTAGTGAGGAAGAGCGCATGGCGGTTTTCAGGCGCGTGCGGGACGAACTGCGTGAGCGGATCCGGCGGTTCGCCGCTCAGGTGCTGCGCGAGGAGAACGCGTGAGTTGCGAATGGGCCGAGCGGGGGAATTTCTCCGCTCGGCTCGCCGCGTGATGCGATGCGCGCGTGTGTGCCTTCCGGCTGGTTTCGAATTTGTCGGGCATTTCTGTCAAGTCTGGCTTCAGCGCGGCGCGGTGCACGTCGTCGTAAGTTGTACCGTCAACTTTTCCCGGGCAGAGGAGGCGTTGAGGACGACGCCCGAGTGCGCCGATACTCGGACCGAAGACGATTGACAAAGGAATAGACGGAAAACGGGGATAAAAAATAACTTGGGATAAAAGATGGACAGACGATGGGCAGAGAGATTGTCGAAATCGGAACCTGAATGCACATCGCTTCGTGTCGTAGGAGAAGGCAAGGAGGTTACCCGTATGGAGCGCCGGGGAAATGCAAGTCGTTGCAGGTTGCGGAAGCGTACCACGTGGACGCACGGGTTCTATTTGCAAGTGGATCGCCGTATGGCAGTCAGGCTTCTCCTGGCATGCGCACTCGTCCTGCTTTCGCTGGTCGGAGCCGGGGCGCAAGAATTTATTCCGGGGGCGAACCTGTTGAACAATCCTACGTTTCTCGGTGCCGAAGAGCAGATCCCGCCCGTCGGCTGGTCGCTCTACGGAAGTTTACAAAATGGGCACCGCATTTCGGTTGTCGACACCGGTGATCCGGCAAGTCGCGCCCTCTTACTCGAAGACATGGTCGATATTCGCCGGGGCAACGAAGGCGAGATCGGTCTGCAGCAGACGGTGCAAGGTTCGCCCGGGCATTACCGGGTGATCGCCCGTGTCGGAGCGGTCGAGGGTGCGTCCCCCGACGTGACGGCCCTGCAAATTCGTTTCTTACCGTCCGGTGAGCTCACGCAAATTCGCCTTCATCCAACCGACACGGAGGGATTCCACGAATTCAGCATTGACGCCACCGCACCCGAGGGCACGACCCATGTGCGCCTTTATCTTTACACGTTTGCCCCGGGGACGCCTAAAATACGCGTGCAGCAAATTACTCTTGAACGCATTACGGAAGAAGCGCTGATGGAACGTGTCGAGGGCGGAGTGATCAAAGGGTACGCTCCGTTGACGTTCGACCTCAGCCAGGCCTCGGTGCCGTCCCCGCCTTTGCACGAGCTGCGCGCCCGTATTCCAGAAGGGCGCCCCCGGCTTTTCGTCACGCCCGACACCCTCGATGCGCTCCGTGAAAAGCGCCGCACTGCGCCCATTGCCAATTTCGTTTGGACCAAATTGCGCACGGCGGCTCTGACCTACATCTCAGCGCCCATGCCGCCGTATCCGCCCGACGCCAGACCCGGCGGTGTCTTGGACATCGCGGCGTGGCGGCGCGGCATCGAGATTGCAAACGATATCGTGCGTCGCCTTGATACGCTGGGGTTTGTCTATCTTATGACGGACGATCCGATGTTCGGTGAGGCGGGGAAGAAGCTCCTTCTTCACGTAGCCGAATGGGATCCGTACGGGAACAGCGGAAGGTCCAAGAACGACGAGATCTCCATGCGCTTGCTTTATACCATGAGTCGAGCCTACGATTGGCTCTATCCGCTTCTCACCGACGACGAGCGGGCCAAGGTGCAGCGAGCCATGCGCGAGCGGGGCAACGACGTGTATGTCACAATGCGCAGCACCCGCTTCGAGGAGACGATGCTCGACAACCACCTGGTGCGCAGCTTGGGCTTTTTGGGGCAGGCCGCCATCGCTTTCATGGGCGAGCTGCCTGAGGCCGACGTGTGGTTCGACTACGTCGTCGGGCTTTTGCTCACCAAGTATCCGCCCTTTGGCGGCGACGAGGGCGGCTGGTCCCAAGGGGTGAGCTACTGGCAATCGTACATCGCGTGGTTGTTCGAGTTCATGGACGCGCTCAGGACGGCCACCGGCCTCGACCTTTACCAGATGCCTTTCTTCCGCAATACCGGGTATTTCAAGTTGTACGCCCATCCGCCGGAGAGCGAGTTCGGTGCGTTCGGCGACCATTCCGATTCGAAGCCGGATGCCGGGTCGGCACGGGTCATGAGCAAGCTGGCCATGGAGTATCGCGATCCCGCCTTGCAGTGGTACGTCGACCGCATCAACCACATGGGCCGCATTCCGGACCTCCCGATGGACACGTTCATCGGTTATGTTTGGGCCCCGAAACTTGACGAGATGCCGCCCGAACCGGCACTGCCCGAAGACTTTCCGCAGTCGCGCCTTTTCAGCGACGTAGGTTGGGTGCTCATGAATGTGGACATGGACGATTGGCAAAACAACGTGCACGTGAAGTTCAAGAGCAGCCCGTACGGTTCGTTCAACCACAGTCACGCCGAGCAAAACAGCTTCCAAATCGAGGCGTACGGTTCGCCGCTGGCCATTCCGTCGGGCTACTATCCCTGGTACGGCAGCCCACACCATGCCGAGTGGACGTGGCAAACCCGATCGAAGAATTCGATTTTGGTGAACGGACGGGGACAGCGCGTCCAGTCGATCGAAGCCAAGGGCGAGATTGTGGCCGCCAGCTTCGGCCCGCAATTTGACTACACTGCAGGCGATGCGACGCCAGTGGGACCGCGTCGCGCTTGTCGATAACAATCTGTGTCGGAACAAAACCGGAGCCATTAAATATGGAAGAGACGCCTGAAAGTAGGACTAATGGACTATTGACCAGTGCAGTCAAATAACTGTAATATTAGGTTGCAGAAATTTCACGAGGGGGGTTAGATGAATTATGTTGTCCCAATATAGAAAATAAATACTATGGGTCTTGCTGTTTGTAGTATCGGCGTCATGTTACGCTTACGCGCATGAGCGGGGTTTTTGGGTAGATGAGTATTATGATTTGGAATTAGTGGGTCAAAGTGAAATTCACGAAGATAATCCAGTGACTCAATTTAGTCGTGCTAATGCCACGAGCTCGCCTCAGGTTGTGGAGGTTAGTTATATAATACAAGAAGGCTTTGGCTGGTCATTCGGAGGGGAGTGGCTGGGTCTTCAGGGCTTTGACGCAGAGGAAACAGTATTTACCGATACAATCACCATACCCCCGTGGACGAGTGTAACCGTTATTTCGAAAAATAAATGGCAGTATTCTCATTATAGAGGTTATCGCGTTGAAGTGTACTGGTGTTACGAACACAATACTTATGAATATGAGAGGTTCTACTTAGGAGACAAAGACTGGAAGGAGATGTGGACAGAAGTGTGGTACGTGGAGCATGAGCTTCTACAACCGGTGTCAACAGACCCGGTTCAGATGTAATCCTTCGTGCAGGGAGGTATGTAGCTTGCTTTCACAGTTGTCGAGAATCATGGCAGTGGTGTTAGCGATGATCGTTGGTCTATCTGTTGCACAAGCCGCTGATGCCAGTCTTGTCAATGATGCAATCATATCAGTTGAGGCAGATG
>JAAYLA010000216.1 GCA_012522135.1 Bacillota bacterium
CAGCCGCGAAGGTTTGAACGACTACTGCGTGACTACGACGGTACCGACCATGCCCGCGGCAGCGTGCCCGGCAACGGTGCACTCGAAGGGAAACGTGCCGGTCTTATTCGGTGTGAACTCCAGCACGTACTCCTGTCCGGGCTGGACGCGCGGGCTTTGTACGTTGAAGTCCGGAATCGCCAGGTCGTGCTCATGAGCGCCCATGTTCCGCAGCACAAGGCGCACCGGCTGGTTCACCTTGAGTTCCAGAACATCGGGTACGAACACGAACTCATACTCGGGACTGCCCAGCTCGACTACGATCTCGACCGGGTCGACCGCCGCACTCGATGAGTCGGCTTGCTTTTTACCGCCACAAGCAGCGACCGTCACCGCGATAAACAGCAGAGCAAGGACGAGTCCCATGCGACGTACACGCAACAGGAAAACCCCTTTCGCTTTGAGCAGTTATTGCCGAAGTGGCTCCGTTCCTAGTCTAGTGCGCGCTCTAACCGAAGTCAAGGTGCAAACCTCGCAAATTACCGGGCAAAACGTCGCATGAACGCCCGGTTGCGAGCCGGGATTCCCCGTTCCGACAGCACCCGTTGCAGACGAAAAGCCGAAATCTTGCCAAAGAATAGGGCCGTCCCGTCAACGGCTACGACGGGGACAGTTTGTCCGTACGCCTGCAGAAGAACGGGATCGGTCGTAATGTCGACCGTCTCGTAGCGGACGTTCCACTGGCGCAAGCAGCGGCGCAGCGTCCGGTCCGCCTCGTCGCACAGGGGGCAGTTCGGTTTGGTATACAGCGTAACGACGGATCGCATCGCCTATCCGCTCCTTCGGGGGCATCAGCCGCGGTAGATGCCGCACGCGCAGGACGATGCCCCCGGCCACAGAGCAAGTGTCAAGATTCCGTGTCTTGGAACAGCTGGGTCGAGAGGTAACGCTCGCCCGTGTCCGGTAAAATGACAACCAACGTCTTGCCCTTGTTTTCAGGCCGGCTGGCGACAACGCGCGCTGCGTGGGCTGCGGCCCCGGACGAGATGCCGACGAGCACGCCTTCATCCCGGGCGATGGCCCGTGCAGCTGCAAAGGCTTCTTCGTTTTCGACCGGTACGATCTCGTCGATAACCGAGCGGTTCAAAATCTTCGGGATGAAGTTGGCGCCGATGCCCTGGATCTTGTGGGGGCCGGGCTTTCCGCCGGAGAGGATGGGCGAGCCCGCAGGTTCCACGGCGACGACGTGTAACGACGGCTTGCGGGCCTTGATCACTTCGCCCACGCCCGTAATGGTGCCGCCCGTTCCAATGCCCGCGACGAAAATGTCCACGGCGCCGTCGGTGTCCTCCCAGATCTCCTCGGCCGTCGTCTTTCTGTGGATTTCCGGGTTCGCTGGGTTTTCAAACTGTTGCAAGATGATGGCATTGGCATGCTCGTCCCGCAGCTCCCGTGCTTTGTTGACCGCACCTTGCATCCCTTCGGAACCCGGGGTGAGGACGATCTCGGCGCCATATGCCTTCAGCAGGTTGCGCCGTTCGATGCTCATCGTCTCCGGCATGGTCAGGATGAGGCGATACCCTTTTGCGGCGCAGATTGCGGCGAGGGCGATGCCCGTGTTGCCGCTCGTCGGCTCGATGATCACGCTGTCGGGGCCGAGCTGTCCGGATTTTTCGGCGGCTTCAATCATGGACAGGCCGATGCGGTCCTTCACACTTCCGGCCGGATTGAAGTACTCGAGCTTGCCGTACACTTCGACCCCGGTCTCATCGCTCAGGCGGTTGAGACGCAGAAGAGGCGTGCGACCGATCAGCTCTGCGACGTTGCGATATACCTTAGGCAAGCAAACCACTCCTTAAAAACCAATCTGTTTTTGGGGTTATTCACGGCGCGTGAGCGGATTCCTGCTGCCGCTCCCATAAAATTTCGCCCCGTGGGGCACGCTAAGCACCGAGGTGATCGCACGATGCCGAACGTACGGTGTACCGTCTCCGACTGTACCTACTGGGATGAAGGAAACGTCTGCGCAGCAACCCGCATTTGGATTACGGTCAATCGGTTCGCCTCGAAGCTGGATATGGAGGCTGCCGAACTGGACAACGTGCATACGGAGGCCGGACGCAGCCACGCCACCTGCTGCTATACGTACAAGCCGCGTGCGGATGAGGGGACGGGCGGCGAGGGGGAGTAGGGGTGCAGCTCTTGGGGCAACTAGCCTTAACCGCAGGCGTGTTAGCGAGCCTCTTCGTGCAATACCGTTTCTACATCGCCAGGGACCGCTCCCAACAGACCTTTGCCGTGCTGGCGGCCGCCAACTTCTTGCTGCTGACGGCCGCACGCACCCTGCCGGTCGATCTGCCCGGATTCGTCACGGCGCTCCTTTGGTTCGGCTTCCTATTCGGTCTTGCGGTGGCGATCTTCCACGAGTACTTGCCCCTGCGGGAGTGACGCCTTCTCGGGTCAATCCGGGCGCGACGGCTTCCACGGCATCGCCGGGACGGCGGGACGCTCGCCTTGTCCGAACATCTCGCGCACCATGAGGAACGTATTCAAGTCGCCTACGATCGACTGATAGGAGAACAAGGAAAAGCCTTGGGCCCCGAGCTCGCGGCTGTCTTCGATCATGGTCGTCAGTGTCTGCCGGTCGGCGCCGATGTTGTAGATGCCGAGGCCGGCGTAAACGTGGCGACCGCTCAGTCGCGCGCTCTGGGTTGCCACCGCGATTTGCTGCCTGACGACCAGCGGATTCGTACCGTAGGCCATCGGGATGACGAGATCGATCAAACCTTCCCGCAGCCATTTCGTCCAGTCCTGAAAGCGGTGCTGGTAGGCGTCATTTTGGTTGGCGAATACCGATGCCGAGACGACCACCCAGGGCTTCTCGGCGGTGACGGCCTCGTACACTTCCACCACGGTTTGGGTGACGGCGTCTCTGCGGTAGTCGTCCCACGCCCGTTCCAGCTGAGCCCGCAGTGCCACACCGTGCTGTTCGGCAAAGGCGACGGCGTTGGGCGGGGCGAACTCGAGGGGATCGTAACCGTACTCTGCCTTGAACGCTTCGCGGGTTTCCGGGTGGTAGCCGTAGCCGCGGCCTGCATAGCGGATATAGTCGAGGTGGATCCCGTCCACGTCATAGTTTCTCGCGATTTCTGCCGCGTGGGCCGCAACGTGCGCACGCACCGCGGGCAAGGTCGGCTCGAGCATCAGGCCCGGCAGGTCGGAAGGGATGTTGGCGGTCAGCCGGCCGAGATACTCGAGCAGCGAGCGTCCGTCGGCGGAGTAGGTGATGAATTCGGGACGGGCGTTCACGATGTGCATCGGATCGCTGGGCCGCGTGCTGAAACCTCCCAGGACCAGAGCGTTGATCCAGGCGTGCACTTCGATACCTTCGGCGTGGGCGAGTTCGATGACGTATGCCAGGGGGTCGAAACCTTGCACGACGTGCGGCGACCGCGGATACAGTTCCGAGCGCACGACGGTCTCCCCGCCGGCCGTGACTTGTACGATCAGCACGTTGGCCCCCATCACTTTGGCCAGATTGAACATGAAATCGATGTTCGCCTTGCTGTACATGTCGGTGCGCACGACCCACAAGGCGCGTGCTTCCTCGACCGGTTCGGCGTAGGCGACTGCCGGAGAAAGCATGAGGAGAAGACACAAAAGAGCGCAGAAGCGCCGGAGCCACGGGACCATGGGCCGCAACACTCCTTTCTACACGTAGTCCCTTTGCTGCGGGGGCATATGGCGAATGATTCTCGTCAGTTCCGCCTATTCCTCTCGATGTGAACCGGCCGGCACGGTAGGGGTCTCCTCGGGCCTGAAGTATACGGTGACCATCTCGCCGCGGCGCCTCCGCCACGCGTCGACCTCGGTGCGGGGAGCCGTGGCCCAAACGGTTCCGAACTCGCCCCTCAGTTGCAGGCGCACGGCATGTCCCAAAAATTCCAGCTCTTCCAGTCTGCCCCGCAGCGGCACTCCAGGACCGAAGGGCCGGACGGACTCCGCGCGCAACACGGCCAGAGCATCCGGCCCGGGCCGGCCCGTCATGAACTCCGTGTCCGGTGCGGCGAGGCGGACGGGCACGAGGGCGGTGCGTCCGAAAAAGGAGGCGACGAAAGCCGTGCGGGGCTGTTCGTAAACTTCCTCGGGCGTGCCGAACTGCTCGATTCGGCCGTCCCGCATCACGGCTATCCGGTCGGCCACGGACATCGCCTCCTCCTGGTCGTGGGTGACGTACACGGCGGTCAAGTTCAGCTCCCTCTGGATGCGCCGGATGTGCAGCCGCAATTGCTCCCGTAGCGACACGTCGAGGGCCGATAGCGGCTCATCGAGCAGGAGCAGCCGGGGTTCCGGGGCCAGGGCGCGGGCAATGGCCACACGCTGCTGTTGGCCGGCCGACAGCTGATCGGGACGGCGCGAGGCGTAGCCCGGCAAGTCGACCAGTTCGAGTAGAGACTCGACGCGCGCCGCGATATCCCCGCGCTTTAATCCTTTGACAAAGCGTAATCCGTAGGCGATGTTTTCACCGACGGTCATGTGTGGAAACAGGGCGTAGTTCTGGAAGACCAGGCCGACGCCGCGCTTTTCGGGAGGGAGGTGGGTAGCCGGGATGCCCCCTAGTCGTACGCTGCCGAGGTCGGGGATTTCGAAACCGGCGACGATGCGCAATAGGGTTGTTTTTCCGCAACCCGACGGGCCGAGCACAGCGACTAGCTCGCCCCTTCGGCACGAGAGCGAGACGCGGTCTAAGGCTTGTACGGAACCGAAGCGTTTGGAGACGGATTCCACCGCCAGGTAAGGCTGTTCCACAATAACCCTCCACTTCTCAGCGGGGCCCGAGCCATCGGCGGGCTAGCCGGTCCATACCTACAAGGGCCGCTGCCGTAAACAGAACCATCAAGACGGCCATGGCCGACGCGGCGGAGAAGTTGCGGGCCGCGAGGTGTTGGTAAAGACTGATCGGCAGCGTGTTCAGTCCGGGACGCGCCAGCATGATCGTGGCGCTCATCTCGGTCACACTGAGGGAAAAGCCCAAGGCCGCTCCCACCAACACCGCGGCGAGGGCGAGGGGCAGTTCTACGTCGAAGAAGGCTTCGCTGCGAGATGCGCCCAAAGACCGGGCCGCCTCTACGTACCTCCGGTCGAGCTGCTCAAAGGCGGGGCGCAGCGACCGTACAATAAAGGGCAAAGCCAACACCCCGTGGGCGAGCACGATGGCGAGCTGGGGGGTGATCTCCAAAGATGCCATGATGCCCGTCCGATACGCACGCAAGGCGGCAAAACCGAAGGCGACGGACGACACCATCAAAGGGGCAAGAGCGAACGTCTCCAACGCCAGCACGAGCCACCGTGCGCCCCACCCTCGCGCCGCGCGGCCCATGTGTGCGAGAGCGTAGGCAAACAGCGTACCCAAGGGCAAGGCGAAGGCCAACGAGCCCGCCGCAAAGGTGACGCTGTTTCTGAGGGCCTGGCCGGGCGTATCCGTGAGGCGCCTGTCGTAACCGCCGAACAGCACCTGTTGATAGGCAGCCAAAGACCACCTGCCGTCGGGACCTTGAAACGAATCGATCACGACGGCGAGCATAGGCCCGGTGTAGAAGACGAGGAGCAAGGCGAGATATAGCCAAAGCGCGCAATTCAGCGGCGACCACCGGAAAAGGGGAGGAACGGCACGCGGGCGGCTGAGCGGCAGTCCCGTGATGAAGCGCCGCTCAACTCCGAGATACAGAAAGGCGGCCAGGAGCGAGGAGACGGTTTGCCACATGGCCAGGGCGGAGCCCGTGGCGTAGTCGAGGAGGACCCGTACCTGCGTATAGATTGCGACCTCGACCGTCGCGAAGCGTGAGCCCCCTAGCGCCAGGACGATGGAGAAGCTAAAGAACGAAAAGATGAACGCAAGCAGGGTGCCGGTGACGATGCCGGGCACGATGAGGGGCAGCGTCACGGTGCGAAAGCGGGTGCACAATGGGGCGCCGAGGGACCGGGCCGCCTCCTCGTACGCCGGGTCTAGCCGCGACCAGGCCGCGTGGACGGTGCGGGCGACTACCGGCGCGTTGTAAAAGGAGTGGGCCAGGACGATGCCCCAGAGGGAATACAGGATCTGCACGCGCAGACCGAAGAGGGCAAAGAGGACGCGGTTGAGCCAGCCGTTGTGACCAAAGAAGACGAGAAAGCCGAGGGCCACCGCCACGCTGGGGAACACAAAGGGCACGAGGGTCGTCGCTTGCACCAGCTGCTTTCCCGGGAAAGTGCGGTTGGCCAAGATGTAGCCGAGGGGAAAGCCGATGATGAGGCTGCCCACGGCGCTGTAGAGGGCTTGCACCGTAGTGAAGCGAAGCAGCTGCCAGAAGTAGGGGTCGCGGAGCGTTGCGAGGGCCGGCGCGGCGTCCCCTTCGCCGCTTTTGCGCAGGGCTTCGACGAAGACGCGTCCGAGGGGGATGTAAAAAAGAACGAGCAAGAAGGCTAGCGCGGGCAGGGCAAGCACGAGCAGCTTTGCCCACGCCGGCGTTCCTCTCTGGCCTTTCCAGACTGCTTCCCACAGTCGTGTCATGGACCGTCGCTCACTCGGTGATCACCCGCGACCAGTCCCGCAGCCACTGCTCGAGCCTGTCGTGGACCAGGTGCGGATCGATCATGACGGGATCGGCCGGGACCACCGCGTATTGCGAGAAGACCTCGGGCACCGGTGCCTTTGGATTGACCGGGAACATCACGTTTTCCGTAGTGATCAAGCTCTGCACTTCCGGTGACAGCACAAAGTCGAGAAATTTGTGGGCGAGGTCGCGCCGCTTCGTGCCCTTCACGATGCCCATGAGCTCGATGTAGCGGTATGCCTGGCCGCGCGGCAGCAACACTTCGTGAACCGGTTCGGCTCCTCCGCTCGCCTCCCAAACCTTGTCCGTCGTATAGCTGACGATGATCGGGGCTTCGCCGTTGAGAAACATTTGATAGCCGGTGTCCCAGCTGTTCGTGATCGTCAGCAAGTTGGGCAGAAGCCGCCTCCAGTAGTCGAGGTACCCATCCTCACCGTATTCGGCAATCGTCCACAGGAGAAATACCTGGCCGGTGCTCGACGATGCGTCCATGGCGATGATTTTCCCCCGGTATTCAGGCCGTGTCAGGTCTTCCAGGCTTCCGGGCACGGGAAGATCACCCAGACGCGCCGGGTCGTAGACGAGGGCCACGTACCCGTAATCGAAGGGAATGAGCCGCTGCGAGGGATCGACCAGGAGTTCTGTGGGAACATCCGGCAGATTGCTCAAAAGTGCGGGATCGTATGGTTCAAAGACATCGTGGTCGAGGGCTCTGCCCAGCGACACATCGGCCAGGCCGAGGAAGACGTCGGCTTCGCTACCGCCGGTTTCGAGCTCCGATATCAGCCGGCTCAGCGCACCGCCGGAGCCTCCCGGAGCGACGAACACGAGCTCGGCACCGTGCAGCTCGGCGAACCGGTCGGCTACCGTTTCCGCTGGAAAGCTGCTGTAAGCGTAGACGACTAGCCGATCGGCGTCCTCGTCGGCCGGTTGCCCGCCGCGGTTCAAATACAAGACCAGAGCGAGCAGGACGACGACGATGCCGAGATAAATCCAGCTAGAGCGGCGCATACAAAAACCCCCTATTCCCGGGGAGAAGGCGCGACGGCGGACGCGCGTCCGCTTGAGGAGGGTGTACGATCCGTTCCCTACGCCGGCATTACCCGGATCAGGTTTAGGGTCGATGGAGTACCATCCTCTCAGCCCGTAAGCGAGCTCCCCTAGGATCTATAATGGTGTGCTTTCGGGCTCACCGTACCAGATATTGAACGCCGTTGTCAAGAAAGCCCAGACGGCCGGCGACGCACCTGCGCGACAAAAAGGGGCAGAGAACTTGGCCGTCGGCCGTTCCCCGCCCCCTGCGCAGAGGAGGACGTCTTCAGCCTTAACTTTCCCTTGCTCTGGCTGCGGGCGCTTTCCAGGGTGTGCCGAGCAGGGGCAAGAGCCAGCGGTCCAGGCCGTACCAGCCGGCCACCTTCCAAGCCATGATCAGCAAGATGCTCAGGAAGAAGAGAACAGGGTTCGTGCTGGCCGTGCCGGCGAGCATGAAGTTGAAGTTGAGTAAGGCACCGAAGAAGGCGGCAAAGCCGGTCAGCGCGCCCAAGATGAGCCCGATGCCGATCAAGAGTTCACCCCAGGCAATGAGTTTCGCCATCCAAACGTAGTGTTCGCCCTCAAGGAGGAAGTTCAGGAAGCTGCGGTACCAGTCGTACGTAATCGGCGCCCTGCCCGTTTCGGGCACCGCCACGGCTTGAGTCCAAAAGCCCCGAACTGCGGCGCCCGTTTGGACCCACGCCGGGTTGCCCACTTTGTCCCAGCCGGCGGTCAGCCAAGCCCAGCCTACGTAAAGGCGGACAAGGGTCCAAAGCCAGGCAAAACGAGCGGAACCGAACAGCGTCTGTACGTACGGCGGATCGGGAAACGTAGAGGGATCCGTAACCTTTTCTCGCATAACCTCTCACCTCATCCCGGCGAATTCCAGAAGGTTCCGTCTGCAGCCGGCGGCTTTGCAGGACAGCTGGGAACCTTCCCCCGTGTGTGAAAACATTATGACACAGCTTTCTGTAATCGTGGTAGTGGTATTTGTCGCACGCGCGGGGTAGAAAGGCCCCCTGCTCGCTTTCTCACCCGGGACATACGACCCTCGCGTCGCACTGTCCCGGCATCTCACCGGGACCGGATCAGCCGGTGCTCTACAAGGTAGTCGTGGACAGCCTGGGGATTTGGGGTTACGACGAACACTTCTTGTACGGCTTCGGGCGTGTGGGCCATGAGTTTGAAGCCGGCATCGGTGAAGTATTGAAATGTCACGCGGTAGTCGGTGCCCCGCCGTTTCGGTCGGATTCTCCCTGGAGTCACCTGCGCTACGTCCGGGTGCGCGGCGATTTCCTCGAGGACAGGAAGGAGGCCTTCGACGATCGAATGCATACGTTTGATTTTGTTCACCCGGTATCGACTCATTCAGGAGTTCACCTTTCCGCACTCGCTTCGCAGCTTATTGCATAGGAGTGGTCAGCCTGCCGTGTCCGTGACAATATTCACCGTATCCGTGGCCTTTCTCCTGTTGGCCGGTGCGACGATTTGGCGTGCTTTTCGCTTTGAACCCCACCATCCCAAGGTGCATGTACATACGATCTCCGTTCCCCAGTGGCGTACGGGCACGGAACTGCGCCTTCTCCAGCTCAGCGACTTACACCTTTGGCGGCTGACCGCCTTCCATCGCCGGGTGGTAGATGCCGCGGCCGCATTGGACCCGGATCTCATCGTCGTCACGGGGGATTACGCCGAGTCGGCTGAAGGGCTGAGCGCTTTAGCCGATCTGATAGCTGAACTCAAACGCCTCGCACCCGTCTACGCCGTTCTCGGGGATAACGACCAGGATAACCCGGAGTGGGAAAGGAAACTCGAGGCGGTATTCGCGCGGTCCGAGGTACCCGTTCTTCGCAACAGCGCGCGGCTGTTGTCGGTCGACGATGAGGCAATGCTCTTGATTGGAACCGACGATCCGAACACCGGGCGCAGCCGGGTCGAGGCGGCGGAGGGGGAGGCCTTGCGCCTCGTGCGCACCCGCGGCGTGGCCGACGACCTCGACGCGGTGTATACCGTAGTGCTAGCCCACTCGCCCGAGATCGTCACCGAGGCGCGGCCCTGGATGGACCTTATCTTGACCGGACACACCCACGGCGGGCAGATCTGCTTGCCCGGAGGAATTGCCCTTTACACGAACACGCCCGCCTGCCGCGGGTTTTCGTCGGGCATGTACCGGCTCACCGGAGATGGACGCCTTTACGTCCACCGGGGAATCGGAACGGCGCGCATCCCGGCCCGCCTGTTCTGTCCGCCGGAGGTCACCCTGTTCCACTTGCAAGGCGCAGCGGGTCAAACGGAGGAAGCGTAGCGACGTCGAAGCTCGGCAAAGCGCGCCTTTGTCTGCTCGATTACTTCGTTCTTGGCGGCGGCGAACGCGGGCGCCTCCGTCGCTTTCGTCTCGATGTTGTCGATAATCGCGGCTTCGAGCTTGTACAGAAAGTCGCGGATCTCGTCGGCCGTATACGCGCCCCACGTGCCGGCCTGCACGTCCGCGAGGAAGCGCTCGATGTCCAGCCCTTCGTATCCGTGGGCTTCCCAATAAAGCTCGGAAAGGTCCTTTCGCACGGTAGCCACCCCTTGTCTAGAGGAACCTTCGCCGACACCCGTGGCCCGCGAGCCGGGGAGAGCGGTATGTGATGACAGGGTTCGAGCCGTCGTCCAGAATGCCTGCAATAGTGCGTTGGTCCTAATCGGTCTAGGGCGAATGCTGCATTTTTCGTTCGTAGATAGGCCGACAGCAGGACCGGGCCAATCTTGGGAGAAACAAGAAACATATCGAAATAAGGAGGAAAATGTTATCTGCGTAACATCCTGCACTGTAGGAGCGAGGTACGAACATGTATCAGCACATCGGCAGGCATCTCAAGGAAGTAAGGGAAAGTCAAGGCATCTCACTCAGGACGGTGCAGGAAAAGACCAAGGTCAGCCTACGGTACTTGCAGGCCATTGAATCCGGCGCAATTCACGTCATACCGGGTGAGTTTTACCTGAGGGGGTTCATCCGGAGCTACGCCCGGGCTGTAGGCGTCAATCCC
The DNA here is from genome assembly GCA_012522135.1 of Bacillota bacterium. Taxonomy (GTDB): domain Bacteria; phylum Bacillota; class Limnochordia; order DTU080; family JAAYLA01; genus JAAYLA01. Next base: position 10,637 of record JAAYLA010000216.1, read on the forward strand.
GACGAGCTCTTCGCCGCCTACGCCCAAAGACCCGCAGCGCCGAACCACCACGGCCGGGCCAAGTCGCCAGGACTCTTTGCGCGCGTTGCCCACGGTCTGCGGCACGGTTTGACCCGCCGATCCCACCGCTACAACTGACCCGCACCGTGACCACCACGCACGTCGAACGGCGGGATAGGTAACTTTCAAATCCGCTGACTGACCCTCCGTGATGCAATCGAACTGGCGGCTCCCGTTTGACTCCGCGCCGGCGTGGGGCATATACTCTATTCGTTGGCTTCATTTACCGGGTGAGGGCGTGAGGGCGACTTGGACGTGCAGCTGCGCCGGGCCGTGCCCTCGGGACTCGCCAAGGGCGTTCGCACCAGTTGGGAACTTCTCGGCATAATCGTCCCGGTCTACCTGGGCGTGGCGATTTTCGTCCGCACCCCGCTCATGGACTGGCTTTCCGTGGTCGTCGAACCGCTGATGGCCGTCTTTGCCCTGCCGGCCGAGGCCGCCATCCCGGTTACTTTGGGCTTCGTTTCGGGCCTTTACGCAGCCATCGG
>JAAYLA010000217.1 GCA_012522135.1 Bacillota bacterium
CGTCCTCAGCAACCCCAAGGACGACGTCTTTGTGTGGCTCCTACGCTACGGGGAGTATCACCGGCGGCTTTTCACGGCAATGGGACTCGACCGGCGGGCGAAAGTCGTCGTTCACGTCGGCGGCAGCTATAAAGATCCCGAGCGAGCCCTCATCCAGGCCGAGCGCAACTTCGCCCGCCTCGACCCTTGGCTCCAGCGGCGCCTGGTGCTGGAAAACGACGACCGAAGCTTCACCGCCCGCCAAGTCCTGTCCCTTGCGACGCGCCTGGGCGTGCCCATGGTTTTCGATTACCACCACCATGCCGTGCACAACGAGGGCGAGTCCGAAGCCGAATTGGAAGGGCTGATCGGACAAGCCTTCGCCACGTGGACCGACCGCCCGCCAAAAGTCCACCTCTCGAGCCCGAAGTCCGCCGCGCAGCCGAGGGCCCATGCCGACTACGTCGACTGGCAATTCGCCCTTCCCTTCTTTCGCCTCGTGGAGCGCATCGGTCCCGAGCGCTTGGACGTCATGGTGGAAGCGAAGCGGAAGGACCTGGCAGCATTGGCCCTGCGGGAGACGTATCAGCGGGAGATAGGCGCCGTGGACTAGCCGCCGTCCCGGACGCCGTCGCAGGACAATCCCCACACGAGGCGAAACAGAGTCTAAGCCATGAACCTGCGCAATGGGAGGTATTGGTAGCTATGAAGAAGTTCCTGCACACCCGCATTCGGGTCGGCGATCTGGAGCGGTCGATCCAGTGGTACTGCGACAACCTGGGCTTTCGGGTCGTAAAGCGCACGGACCGCTCGCCCGCAGGCAACCGCCTCGCCCACCTTGAACTTCCGGGCAACGACCACCAATTGGAACTGACCTGGTCGCCGGACTACGAACTGAACGTGCCGGAAGACCTGATGCATACCGCCATCGGCGTGCCGGATCTGTACGCCTTCTGCGACGAGCTCGAGAAGAAGGGCCTCGAGATTTGGCCCGAGAACTGGCGAGAGCAGTTCACGTCGGGCGGGCTCAAGATGGCATTCCTGACCGATCCGGACGGCTACGAGGTGGAGCTGCTCGAGGTGAAGGCATAGTCCCGCATTACGCTGTTTCGTGGCGTGTGGGCTCGGGGCGGGGCAGGCAGGGCTTCGTCCCGTGCCCTGCGCCGCTGTTTCATGTCGTGTGGGAAAGGTCCCGTTTCTTAGGAGGGATGCCCATGCCACGCCTTATTGCACCGCCGCAGCGAAACCCACACCGGTTGAAACACATGAGAAGGTGCCTCGTGATGCTAGTTCTCCTGTCTCTGCTCAGTCTCCCCACACCTAATGAAACATCGGCCTACGAACTCGATCGGCGAGCGCTCCTCTTCACTGGACCGACGCCGACGGTCGACCCCGCCTTTCCGTATTACCAAGGCCGCACGCCCGACAGCATCGCCGAGGAGATCGCTCTGCGGGGCTACCGGGCGGTGCATCTCGTCGTCACCAGCGAGAAGAACGTCAACGCCGCCCTGATCGACGCGTTCCACGACCACGGCATCGCTGTGTGGGCCATGGTTTGGGCGGGCGGCACCTACTCGACGGCCGGGTTCCCGCCGGAATGGCCCGAGTGGCGCCAGGAGCTCATCACGCCCGCCGCTCCCGACGGTTTCATCTACCTCTCGCCCTACCATCCCGGCTACCGTGCGTGGAAGAAAGCCGCTATCGCCGAGCTCATCCAAACGTATCCCTTCGACGGCATTGAACTGGTCGAAGCCTTCTTCCCCAACTGGAACGGCCTGCAGTCGGGGGTGTACGGCGACATCGGTCCTTTCGCCCGGGCTGCATTCCGGGAGCGCTACGGTGAGGAGCCCCCGGACTTCGTCGATCGCTCGAGCCCCCGCTACTACACGAAGGTGCCCGATCTGTACGAAAAATGGGTGCAGTTTCGGGTCGATACAGTTACAGAATGGCTGGACGAGCTCATAAACGGCGACGGCGGCATCCGGGACGTGCGGCCCGGTATCCCCGTGGCCACCTGGACCTTGGCGACGGACTGGCCGAACTCGATGCAGAAGGCCCGCTACGACTTGGGCGAAGACTTGGCCGCCGTCCTGGCCACGGTCAAGCCGGACATCCACTTCCTGCAGACGAACTGGCCCGACTGGATCAAAGGCGACCTGCCCCCTGATTACATCCGCAGCTATCAGCCGTATGTCGACCTCATCCGCGCAGTGGCGCCGGACCTGCCCATTGGCATCCAGGCCGATATCGGTTCGCAAATACAGAACCGCCGCGACTGGGACTGGATCGCCGAGTTCGAGCAAACCGCGTGGCAGATGGGCTTTGCGACCACGACGATGTACGAGTACCACATCGCAATGTACATGTACACCGAGGCGCCCCGGGTCGAGAAGGTGACGTGGCTGGACGAGCAGACGGTGCGCCTTTCCTTTAACAAGCGCATCGACTGGCTCTCCGCCCGAAACCTGGAGCAGTTCCTCGCCGTGCAGGAGGCAGGCAGCACCGAGCCCCATCCGACGGTGAACACTTCCAGCGTCCGGGTCGACGGCAACCGCGTCCTTCTGACCCTCGAAGGACCGGCCGACGCATTGGCCACCGGGTTCTATCTGAAAGTCGAAGGAGTCCGGGACGTGCCTCAGCTGCGCCTACTGAAGCAATTCCCAGCACTTACCATGGAGACGCAGTGGGTAGCTGTTCCACCCCGTGTGGGGTTGCCTGAGGATCCGCCGGCTCCTCGTGGGTAGGCGCATCGTCCACCTTTACCGTGAAAGCGATGCGGTCGGCGGCCAGGTCACGCGCGTCGTACAGTGTGAGCACGACGTCGTACAGGCCCACGGCCGCATCGTGCGGTATGAGGAGATCGATGCCGAGCGAGACGGTCGCGGCACCTTCCACGGCGGCGGGGAGCTCAACGACCACCCGCTCCCCTAAAGGCTGTATGGTCGCGCCGCTGTCCTGAACGTGCCACAGCCAGCCCTCGGGACCCTCCAACACGACGTGAAACAGCGCCCCACGGCCCGACATATCCACCACCTTGACCGTCAACGGGACCACGTCCCAGCCCTTCGCGTCGACGGCAGCTCCGTCTGCGACGCTTTGGGTTCCCTTCAGCCCTCCGAGGCCGAGCCCGCCGGGGATGAGCCATGCGTCGAGAAGCTGTTCAATGTGGGTCCACACGTCGGCTGCAGATGCGCCGGGCTCATATACGTTGAATCCGGGAAACGGCCGCTCCAAGTATGTCGTGTCGGTTAGCAAGAACACATGCGGCACCACGGGCTCCTCGGCGAAGGCCTGGGCCATGGCAAGGGCGGCCGCCTCCCGTGCCACGACGGCCCACGCCGCTCGTGCCTGCAGCGAACCGTGGGCCGACTGCTGCCACCAGCGCTGCACCCTCTCCATCAGGCGTGCGGCGTGGGGCAAGGCCACCTCCTCGCGGGATATCAGTTCCGACAGTGCCGCACGGGCGTCCGACAACAGGGCGTCGGTTCCCTCTACCTGGGCCTGAAGCTCCTCGGGGTCGTCTTGTATACCCATCACGGCCCCGAGCTCCGCAAGGACGGCCAACAGTTCGAAGACCTCGTACAAAGCGCCGGCGGCCCGCCGTCCGCTACCGACGAGCGAGTAGCCAAGCTGCAGCATCTGATCCACTGTTTCATACCATGTTGGAATAAGCTCGGCGACGTCGGCGCTAGGATCCTGCGCATGTATCCAAAGCTGCGTCGCGAGGCTGTACACCCGGTCCGCGAGGCTGTCTACGTCCCGTTCTGCCCAGTCGGCTAGCGTACGCAGCAGATCGAGCCTTTCCCGGAACTGATCGAGCAGGGCCTGAGCGAGAAGCCCCACGTCAAAGCCGTGCACATATTGCGGAGACGGACTGACGGGCAGCACGAGCCGGCTCGCCACTACCGGCTGTTCGGTGCGGGCACCCATCATGTCTGTGACCTCAACAACCGGCACATTGACATTGTTGAGTTCGAGCACGGCGCTGGGGCGAGTGGTCCAAACTACAAGGATCGGCTCACCCTGCTTCGCAAAGACGAAGGCCCAAATACCAAAGGGCATCGAGAGCTGGCCCATATATGTCGCGCCGGTCAGTGTTTCGGCCAGTGTTGCGTAGGCTGCGACCGACGGCCGTGGACGCTGGGGCAGGTCGGGATAGGCGCCGGCGCTTCCGGTAAAGAGGCGCTGGTCACTCGGGCCCGTCGAGAAGGGAGCGGCGAAGATGCGCTCAACTCCATGTGCCAATTGCAGCACGTGCGAACGCACTAGCCATTGAGCCTGGATCAGCGTGTCCAAGCGGTCGCTGTATGGTGTTTCAACGGGTGTGGGAACGCCAAACAAGCTGACCGCGGCGATGCTCTCCTCCTCCGCTTTCGAGTTCGCCGCATTCGGTGTCACGGTCCAAAGCGCCGCACCCGATCCTAGGGCGCGCAAGTATCCCCGCGTCCGCTCGAGTTCGGTCCAGTCGGCGTCTTCGGGCTGCACGACGGGTGACGGCATGTGAAGCAGAATGGCGTCGATCCGATCCAACACGCCGTGGCTTAACAACTGTTCCAGGCCGTGTTGGGTAAGGCTTTTCGCTTCCAAAATCTGGTTGAGCCTGCCCCCTCCATCCTGCAAGCTCGCCGTGACAACCTTGATACGCTTGACGGCTTCCGCAAACCGGTCGTGGGCATCCAACACGACATCGAACAGAGGTACAGCCGAGAGCGCTGCACCGCCGGGCAACTCGTCGGCTAGAGTCCGCAGGAACCGGGGGAATTCCGTCAAATATGGATCGCTCGGCAATCCGGACAGCCTGGCCCACAGAGGCACCTCTCCGACGTTACCCGCCGGGACCAGTTCTGCGGCGCGAGCTGCCTCCATTCCCTCTGCCGTTGTCCGCCACATCAACCTGCTGCCGGGCTGGACTTGCGCTTCGGCCCAGCTCGGTACGGCTCCACCCCAAATCCATCCGGCGCCCATCTGACGCAGGAGGTACGCCTCTTCAGACTGCAGGCGATCGTTGGCCACCCCGAACGGACTGTACATGGCGGGAAGCTCCGGTTGTCCACGCAAGATGGCGATGTCGCGCGCGCCGCGGGCCAGCTCGGTGAGGCCGTCAGACCCGACCAGTGTATAGCGCACCCGATACCAGCCCGGCGGGAGCTGGCTCAAGTCAAGCTCTGCGGTACCACCCACACCCAATGAAACAGCTCTGTACAGCCGCTCCCGGCCGCTGTGGTCCAGTACCTGCAAAGTGACACGAGGAGCGGCACCGGCCTGTGCACTTCGTACCGTGATTTTGAGGGAAGGAGCGCCTTCCGAGAGCAAGAAGACACCCTGCGCACTGAGAGAACCGCTAAGCTGCACGTCGATCAAGCTGTGTTGCGCACCTGCGGTAAAGGTGTGCGCAACAACCAGCATGACCACGAAAACGACGTACGGGGAGATACTGCGGGAGCGGAACACGTGACGAGCCTCCTCGCACCCTCATTTCTATCCGGAGATTGGCTTTCCCTGGTGCAGCCTGTGCCGCGGGCGACTTGACGGAAATCGCCGAAAATAGGACTTGACGAACACCCATTCGCCAGCTAACATCGTAGGCAAACAGGCGTTTGGTGCGAGGGGCTCTAGCATCGACACTCGGCTGACGACCCGAAGGCGAGGTGCAGGCTGCATGCGGAAGAGGAAGCCGTTCCGGCCCAGGTGTCCCCATTGCGCTGCCGACCGTGTTCACGCCCATGGTCGCACTAAGGCCGGCACGCCACGCTACCGGTGCCTATCGTGCAACCGCACTTTTATCCGGCGGACCGGAACGTCCTGGCACCGCCGGCGCCTCCGCTTGGAATTCTTGCGGTTCCAAAAGCTCGTTCACAGGGGAAATTCTGTCCGGAAGGATGCGCGCCTGCTCGACGTGTCCCCGTCTACTGTATGGCGCTGGCGCCACGAGCACATGGCACGGCTGGCCCAGCAGGAATCACCGCCCGCACTTCCGTCCGGTGCCGCGGCGGTGACTACCTATTCCCTTCTCGCCCGGCGTACTTTCTGGGGCAACCTGCCGAACACCGCTTGGGCACACCGCCACGGCCTCGACTACCTCGACGCACGGCGCGAACAAGAGCTTCGCGGACAAGAATGCACCGCCGTCACGTTTATCGCCGGCCCGCCTCAAGGAGGTCGCGCCACTTTCGCCGTTTTCACCCACGCGGCCCAGGCACCGCTTCATCTTGTGTTGGACGGCGCAGGTCAGCGGAGCGACGCGTACCGAATCACCGGTACCTGGGCGCTTCCCATCGAAGATGACGCACGACGCCCTCTGCCGCTGCACGCCGTGCTCCGAGAACCCGAGCACCGGCGGCTGGATGGGGCCCGCCGGGCTGTCATGGCACTAGAGACGGTATTCCGCCGCTGGAGTGCGCGATTTCGTGGCCTGGCGCTGCGGCATCTGAAACGATACGTCGCCTGGTTCAACGATCTGCTCGCACGAGGCACCCTCGACCACTTGCATCTGGGCAAGCCTTTCTCCTGGGTGCGAACTTAGACAATCTGAGTAACGATGATCGCCAGCCCGACGGCAAAGACGATGAAGCCGATCAAAGCCTTTGCTCTGGTCGTCGGGTCAATAGTAGCCAGCGACCCGAAAAAATCTCGATTGGCTTCTTTCAGGTAGGAGCCAATCGGATCGTTGCTTTGCCGGTCTTGGTTGTTTCGCATGTGGAACGTCCCTCCGTCTGCCGATGTTGTGAAAGCGAGAACGTCTGCACACAGCTCGACAAAGGAGCGATGCTGCGGTGTTATTCTTGGCAACCGCTGGGACTCCTCCCTACCAATAACGTCCGTCTCCTTTTTCCGCCTTGCCCGTACAAGGAGATTTGATTGTAACAAAGTAGTGTATTTAGGGCGGTAAGCTGATCAGCAGAGTGAAAATTCGTTACCGACTATGTCTCTACCGCCTACTATGCTGAACAAGGGAGGAGCGATCACGATGAGGCTACGAGCTTGGACCGTCCTTTCCGTCGTTGTCTTATGTATGGCTCTCGGCGTTTCCGCTTCCGCGCAGCAGGTGCATATTACCGTTTGGAACTCACTGTCCACGGTGGGCCGGTTGCTGTTTCACGAGATTATCGAGGAGTTCGAACAAGAGTATCCGCACATTAAGGTCGATTCGGTTTATCAGTCGGGGTACTACGAGGCCATGGAGAAAATTCTGGTCTCCTACGCGGGCAACGTGCTTCCCAACTTGGTCATGATGGAACAAAGCGTGGCGTATGCTCTCATCGATGCGGGTTTGGCAAAATCGCTCACGCCCTTCATGGAAGCCGACCCGGAGATCGACATAGACGATTTCTTCCCGGCGATGCGCGCCACCATGACCGTCGGAGATGATATGTACGGCATTCCGTACAACGTCAGCACGCCGCTGCTGTACTACAATAAGAACCTATTTCGCGAGAGCGGGCTGCCACTGGAGATTCCGGACGGCAAGGAAAACCTTCTCGCCCTGGCACGGCGGCTGACCCGATATAGTCCGGACGGCGCCATCGACACGTACGGCTTCTGGCTTACCCGTTGGCGCTGGCTCTTCGAGGCATGGGTAGGCCGCAGCGGTACCCGCATCCACAATCCGGAACGCACCGAGTTCACGTTCAACACGCCCGAGGTGATTGAGACCCTTCGCTTCGCCCAAAGCCTGGTGCACGAGTACAGGGTGGCTGGATACGGCAGCGGCGCCGCGTCGGGCCACACTCCGTTCCTGCAGGGACGCCTCGGCATGATGGAATACACGACCGCCGGCCTGATCAGCCTCATCACGCAGGCGGAAGAGAACGGCATCGATATGGACGTAGTGCCTCTTCCGGCCTTTGAGGAAGCGTACGTACCGATTGGCGGGGCCGGCTTCATGATGCTCGACACGGGGACGGAAGCAGAACAGCAAGCGACCTGGGAGTTCCTGAAGTTCATCAATCGTCCCGAAAACCAGGCCCGGTTCGCCGTGGCCACAGGTTACATGGTGTCGCGCCGTTCCGCGTTGGAGACGGACACGTGGCGAAACTTCATCATCGACGAGCCACGGGCGCAGGTTACCTACATGCAGGTCAACGTCGCCCACCCGAGGCCGCAGTTGCCGTTCTGGGATGAGATCCAGCAGCGGTTGCGCGATGAACTGAGCGACGTCATGTATAGAGACAACGGGAACTTCGTACCGGTCCTCGAAGAGATCGTCCGGTACGGAAACATGAAGCTGGCGGAGTGGAACGCAAGCCGCTGATGACGTGGCGGGTGGGTCGCACCGAGACCTACCCGCCCTTTCTGTAAATACCGGCACGGGCGTGACGTAACCGTCCACCGGGAGCGTCTGGGAGGAGACGGCCCGGCCGGCAAGGAAGTAAACCCACACGCAACGCGACAGATGCTTACGATCCTGGCCGTGGATCGGTGGCCTCTGTCGCGTGATACCGTCAGGGAGGTTCCCATATCGTGACACGCAGGCTTTATCGCTCACGCTCAAATGCCATGGTCGGCGGCGTAGCGGCCGGGATTGCGGAGTACTTCGACCTCGATCCCACGCTGATCCGCCTCGTGTGGGTTCTCCTGCTTTTCACCGGCACAGGGCTGCTCCTGTACCTCATCGCCTGGATCGTCATTCCCCCCGCACCCGAAGGAGAACCGACACGGGCGTTCGAGCGCACCGAAGAGATTCGCCAGCAGGTGATCGAAACGGCGAAAGATTTCGAGTCCGAGTGGCGGGAGGGACATACTACAAGAACGGCGGCCGAGCAGGAGGAAGTCACAGCACGCCGGCGGCAGGCCCTCGGCTGGATCCTCGTCGCCATCGGCGTCCTGGCCTTATCACAGCAAATCTTCGTGTGGCTGTCGTTGGACGTCGTATGGCCGGTAGTTCTTATTTTGCTCGGCGTGTTTGTGATCGTCCAGGGCACGCGTCGTTAACCTGAGGAGGGAGCCTGATGAACCGCGGACGCATCAACCAAGGCGTGCTGCTCATCCTGGTCGGGCTGTACTTCCTCCTGCGCAACCTCGGGTGGATCGACGGCTCGTTCCTCCAGATCCTGCTCGCCAACTGGCCGGTTCTGCTCATCTTCGCCGGGATCTACGTCATGCTGTCCCGGTCCGCCCTCTGGTTCGTGCCGGCCATCCTGTCGATCGTCCTTTTCCTAATGTTTGCCGGCTTGATCCCGAGCCCCCTCGGACCCGAGGCACCTTATGTTGCTACCCCTTTCGCCCATCCCGTCGACGTGGAGGCACAGGCCCTCGCCGTCACTTTCGACTCGCCGGCGGCGCACATTCGTCTGGCCGCGGGCGGTGGGTACGAGGTTTCCGGCACGACGTCGTATGCCGGGACTGCTCCGAAGATGTCGGCCCGGCTGATCGGCGATCGCTTCGTCGTCGACTTCTACCACGTGCAGCAGCTGCGGCGCTGGTTTTTTGAAAATGTGCGGGCGCCCCACTGGGACGTGGCGGTTCCGGCCCATTTGCCCCTTTCGGTGACAGTGCGGGCGGCCTACGGCGACGTGACGCTCGATTTGCAAGGCCTCGATGCACGCAATATCGACATCGAATCGGCGGCGGGCACGATCGATATCCTGTTCGACGAAAGTGTGACGGTGGCCCGGGTCGAGCTGGATACGGCGGCCTCGGTCGTCCGTCTTTTCGTGCCGGAGGGCATCGGCGTGCGGGTAGAGTCGAATGCGGCCTTCGTCGCCAACAACCTGACGGACCTTGGCTTCACACGGGACGGAAACCTGTACGTGTCACCGGAGTACGAGACCGCGTCCAGCCGGGTCGAAGTTCACTTGCACTCGGCCGTCGGCAAGCTTAGCATTACCAGGGAAAGGCTTTCCACCGCATCGGGTGCCGTGCAAACTGCCGGTGCGCGATGACGGATCGTGTAACAGGAGGTTGATTCGTTGAAAAGCTTGACTGCCCTGCCCCAGGCGGAAAAGGAGCGCCTGGGAGCAGTCCATACCCCACACGAAATCGAACAGCAACCAGGCGTGTGGCGTAAGATGGGTGAGCGCCTAGTTGAAAACCGCCAGGAACTTTCCACATGGCTGCAGGCTGCGCCCTCGCCGTTCATCCTGACGGGCGCCGGAACTTCGGAATACGTGGCCCGCTGCGTCACACCAATTTTGCGCACGGCAGCCGGACTCGACGCAACCGCCGTCGCGACCACCGAGATCGTCATCGACCCGCGGGGTACGCTGCCGAATGGTCCCATAACGCTCGTCTCGTTCGCCCGCTCCGGGAACAGCCCCGAATCGATGGCGGCCGTTGACCTCGTGGACCAGCTCTTGCCCGACAGCCGCCATCTGGCCATCACGTGCAATCCGGAGGGTGCCCTGGCGCAGCAGCTAGGCGGCTCGGATGACCATTACGTCCTTCTACTGCCTCCCGAGACGAACGACAAGGGTCTGGCGATGACGTCCTCCTTCTCAACAATGACCCTCGCCGGCATGGCTTTGGCCCTTCTCGATTCGGACAAGCTCGAGCCGTGGATCGAAACGCTGGCTGTGGCCGCCGAGCGCTTGTTGGCGGAAGAAGAGGAGAGCGCCCGCCGTATCGCCGAGCTGGACTTCGACCGGGCGGTGTTCATCGGCGGCGGTCCCCACTACGGTACGGCGCTGGAGGGACACCTGAAACTGCAGGAGCTCACCGACGGTCAGGTAGTCTGCAAGTCCGAAGGCACGCTCGGGCTGCGTCACGGGCCGATGGCGGTCATTCACAAGAACACACTGATCGTCATGTTCCTGTCGAGCGATCCGTATGCCCGCCTGTATGATATGGACCTTCTTAACGAGATCAAGCAGAAGGAACTAGGTATCCACACAGTAGTCATCGGCAGCGAACTGGACGGCGTAGAGGGCTTGAGCAATTTGGCCGATACGCTCGTCGACGTCCGTCTGCCCAAGGGCCACGGCATTCCGGACGGTCTGACGGCGCCCCTGAACATCGTGTGGCCCCAGATGCTGGCGGTACACACGAGCCTGCGCCGGGGTCTCCAGCCGGATAAGCCCAGCGCCGCGGGCGTCATCAACCGGGTAGTGGCAGGCGTGCGGATCCACCCATATAGGTAGCGCCGGGCACATTCTCAGGGTATACGCCGCTGTTTCACGGTGTGTGGGTAGGAGGCTCCCGCCCAAACCCACACGCGGTGGAACAGCGGCGTAGCGCGTGCGGAATCGGTGCCCTACCTGCAGGATTGTCGCGTTGCGCCTCGAATGTCTTTGGGATTGCGTTGTTTGCGGACCCGATTAGGAAGGAGTATGTGTCAAATGGCACGTGTAGTCGATGTTCACGAGCGCCCACCGTTAAAGCACGCCGTGCCCCTCGGCATCCAGCACCTTTTCGCCATGTTCGGGGCCACGGTACTCGTTCCTTTTCTGACGGGCCTTGATCCATCGGTCGCACTGCTCACTTCGGGTCTAGGCACCCTGCTCTTCATCCTGATCACGAAGGGCCAGGTGCCTGCGTACCTCGGATCGTCGTTTGCGTTCATCGCTCCGATCACGCTCATCGCGGGACAGTACGGCCTCGAGTATGCCCTCGGCGGCGGCGTGGCGGTCGGTCTCGTCTATGCGCTGGTCGCCCTCATCGTGCGGCAGATCGGAGTCGGCTGGATCCACCGCATGCTGCCTCCCGTCGTGGTCGGCCCCGTCATCATCGTGATCGGTCTAGGCCTGGCCGCAACGGGCGTGAACATGGCGGGCCTCGCGGTGGGGACGGATCCGGAAACGGGTGCCGCCCTCCTGCCTTCGGTGACCGACAAGGCGGTCTGGACAGCCGCGGTGACGCTGGCGATCGCACTCATCGCCTCTATCAAGTTCCGGGGCTTTTTGGCATCGATCCCCATCCTCATCGCCATCATCGCCGGGTACGTCTTTGCCTTGATCATCGGCATCGTCGACACGCAAGCCGTAGCGGAAGCCCGCTGGTTCGCTCTGCCTAAGTTGATGTTTCCGAAGTTCAACCTGGCGGCGCTGTCGATTATGGTGCCGGTGTCACTGGTTACGATGGCAGAGCACCTGGGCGACGTCATGGTGATCAGCCGGGTCGTAGGGCGCGACTTCTTCACTAAGCCGGGGCTGCACCGCACTTTGCTCGGCGACGGCTTGGCCACGTCCCTCGCGGGGCTGCTCGGTGGACCGCCCAACACGACCTACGGTGAAAACGTCGGCGTCATGGCGATCACGAGGGTTTACAGCGTGTGGGTAATCGGGCTCGCAGCGGTGTTCGCGGTGGGGCTGGCGTTCATCGAAAAGGTCGGTGCCTTGATTCGCTCGATTCCCACTCCCGTCATGGGCGGAATTTCGATGATGCTCTTCGGTGTCATCGCCGCTTCCGGTCTGCGGACGCTCATCGAAAACCAGGTCGACCTCAGCAAGACGCGGAACCTGCTCATCGCCTCGGTCATCCTGGTGCTCGGAGTCGGCAACGCAACGCTGAACTTGCTCGGCAACATCACGTTCAGCGGCATGGCCCTGGCGACGATCGTTGGCATCGTGTTGAACCTTATTCTGCCCGAGCCGGCTGCCGATCGTCAGAAGGAGTCGGCCTAGCAGAACCTGCGCCGCCGTACCGCCTAGCCACGTACTCATCTAAAATCTGCTTAAACTCTTCGAAGATGTGGTCCCCGCGGAGTGTGGTGTAAAGCGCACCATCCACGAACACGGGGGCCACAGGCTCTTCGAAGGTGCCGGGCAGCGAAATCCCGATGTCGGCGTGCTTGCTTTCGCCCGGCCCGTTCACGACGCAGCCCATGACCGCCACGTGCAGATCCTCCACGCCGGGATATGCAGTGCGCCAGACGGGCATCTGCTCGCGCAAGTATTGCTGCACCCGGTCGGCCAGTTCCTGGAAGTAGGTGCTGGTCGTTCGGCCGCATCCGGGGCACGACGTCACCTGAGGCATAAAGCTGCGCAGGCCCAGGGACTGCAAAATTTGCTGTGCGACCTGGACTTCTTCCGTGCGGTCTCCTCCCGGCGACGGCGTGAGCGAAACCCGAATCGTGTCGCCGATCCCCTGCTGCAGAAGAATCGCCAGTCCCGCGGTGCTCGCCACGATGCCCTTCATCCCCATTCCGGCTTCGGTCAAACCCAGGTGCAGCGGGTAATCGCACTCCTTCGCCAGCCGTTGGTACACCTCGACCAGATCCTGTACGGCGGACACCTTGGCGCTAATGACAATCCGGTCATGGCCCAGGCCGCACTCCTCGGCGAACCGGGCCGAACGCAGGGCACTTTCGATCATGGCCAAAATCATCACCGTGCGGGCGGGCTGCGGATCGGCGGAGCGGGCGTTCTCGTCCATCATTTCGGTGAGGAGCTGCTGGTCGAGGGAGCCCCAGTTCACCCCGATCCGCACCGGCTTGCCGTACTTGATTGCCTGCTCGATGATGGTGCGGAAGTTCTCGTCTTGCCTCTTCGTCCCCACGTTGCCCGGATTGATGCGGTATTTATCCAAAGCCTCGGCGCACTCGGGATAGCGGGTCAGAAGGAGATGGCCGTTGTAGTGGAAGTCGCCGACGATGGGCGTGGTGTACCCGTCGGCCCGCAGCTTGCGGACGATTGCGGGCACCGCCTGCGCCGCTTCGTCGTTGTTCACCGTGATGCGGACGATCTCGCTTCCCGCATCGGCCAGCTGTTTGATCTGAGCAACCGTCGCCTGTACGTCCGCAGTATCGGTGTTGGTCATCGACTGCACCACGACGGGATGGGCGCTGCCGATCTTCACGCCGCCGACGTCCACGGTGACGGTTCTCCGCCGAGGCGCCACACCATAGTGCTGCATCGAAAAAACTTCCTCCCTGTTTCACCCGGTGTGGGTTGCCGCCCTTTCGCCGCTGTTGCATCGGGTGTGGGCTGGAACCTCCCTCCCATTGTACCAAGAGGCCATCGTGAATAATAGGCACAAGGTGAAGCCTCGCCACCCACACGCCGTGAAACAGTGGGCAATCTCGACGCGTGTGCAAGGGTCGCTGGTGTACCCACACGCCCTGAAACAGCGCCACAGGTTGGGGAACAGGAGTCGATGAGCGTCTTGTGGAATTTGCCAAACGGTAAGGAGGGCGATTTTGTGGGACTGGAAATATTTGAGAGGGGACGCCTGCCGCGGTGGTTGCCAGTGCGCCAAACCCTCTACACGGAAGAGGTCGGCGACGTGGCGGAGGCGGTGGCCGAGGCGCTGCAGGCTCCCTTTGTAGCCGAAGCGATTCCGGAAGGCGCCCGGGTTGCGCTCGCCGTCGGCAGCCGGGGCATCGACCGGCTGGCGGAAGTGGTGGCTGCAACCGTGGCCGAGCTGCGCCGCATGGGGGCCGAGCCTTTCATCGTCCCGGCGATGGGCAGCCACGGCGGGGCGACAGCGGAAGGGCAGAAGCAGCTCCTCGGGCAGCTCGGGGTCACGGAGGAGGCGGTGGGCGCTCCGATCCGCTCGTCCATGGAAACGGTGCTCTTGGGCGAGGTGGAAGGCGACGTCCCGGTATACTTCGACCGCATCGCAGCCACGGAAGCCGACGTCGTCATTCCGATCAACCGAGTCAAGCCCCACACCGACTTCCACGGACCCGTCGAATCCGGCCTAATTAAGATGATCGCGATCGGCCTGGGCAAGCAAAAAGGCGCGGACGTGTTCCATCGCCGGGGTTTTCACACATTCAATACGCTGCTTCCGGCTGTGGCCCGGTTGAGCGTCCAGAAGATCAACATACCCTTCGGCATCGCCCTGGTTGAGAGCGGCCGGTCGCGACTGGCCAAGATCGAAGCGGTGCCGGCGAAGCAAATGTACGAACGGGAGCAGGAACTCATCAAACTGGCCCGGGAATGGCTGCCGCGGCTGCCGGGCAAGGCCCTCGACGTGCTCATCATCGACCGCATCGGCAAGGACATCAGCGGAATCGGCGCCGATACGAACGTGGTCAACCGCTACTACGACGGTCCGCTTCCCTACGAACCCAGCATCCAGCGCATCATTATCCGGGATCTGACGGACGACACCGAAGGCAACGCATCGGGCCTGGGATTGGGCGACGTGGTGCTGCGGCGCGCCGTGGAAAAGATGGATCCCCTCGCCACCTACATGAACTGCGTCACGGCCAAGACGCCCGAGGGCGCCCGCATCCCTTTGACGGTGGACAATGACCGGCAGGCCCTCTTTATCGCGATCGCTTGCTGCTTGCAGGTGACGCCCGAGACCGCCCGGATCGCCCGCATCCAGGACACGAAGCACCTCGAGACGCTTTGGGTCTCCGAGCCGTGGTGGGAGGCAGAGCTGAAGGCCCTGGCCTCGCTCGAGCCGCTCGCCGAGCCGACGGAGATCACCTTCGACGCCGACGGCATGTTCGTCGACGGAAACGCTTAGCCGCTGTTTCACGGCGTGTGGGGCGGCTGGGCGGGTTCGATCCCACACATGATGAAACAGCGTCCAACGGGCGACCGTATGCAGCAGCGTAAAGTAAGTGGGGCTCCGGCATCGCCGGGACCCCACACGCTATGCAACAGTGCCGAAAAGAAATGGTTCCGCCTTGCGCCTTACTTGAGTCCCATCGCCTGCAGGTTCCTCAGGCTCACGGCGAGACTCTCGAAGGGATCGCCCGGGCAGACGTCCTGCTCGACGATGTACCAGCGGATGTTGGCTTCCTTGCACGCCTCGAGGATCGCGGGCCAGTTCAGATTGCCCTCGCCCACCTCAGCAAACACCTGCTTGTTGTCGACGACGGCCATGTCCTTCAGATGGATTACGGTCTGGCGATCCTTCAGCATCCGGATGAGCCAAGCGGGGTCGGCGCCGCCGGCCTGGACCCAATATGTATCGAGCTCGGCTTCCAAGTACTTGGGGTCGCTCTCCTCGTACAGAATCTGTAGTCCCGTGCGGTCGCCGTAACGCTCGAATTCGAACGCGTGGTTGTGGTAGGCCAGCCTGATACCCGCCTCGGCGAACTTCTGTCCGAGGGCCGTAGCCTCCTCCGCAAAACGCTTGTATCCTTCTCCCGAACGATACTCCGTGGGTGCGACGGGGATGGCGACGACTTCGCATTCCCAAAGTTTGTGCTCTTCGATCACTTTTTCGGTCTCGTCCCGCAGCCGCTCGAACCCGACGTGGGTGGCGCAGATGGTGAGGCCCTCGCCGTCTGCGATCCGCTTCAGCTCGGCCGGATCGATGGGGCCGAGGCCGGATAGCTGCACCGCTTTGTAACCGATCTCCCGTACCTTCTTAAAGCTCGCAGCGATGTCCTGCGGCGTTTTGAGGTAGTCACGTAACGTGTACAACTGCGCGGCCAACACTGTGTCCGCCATGCTGGTACCCCCTTGTAGGACCGATCAGTTCACCGTCACAGTGGAGGTTCTGTTTTCCTTCTGGGCATTCCTTCCACCGGGCGCAAGTCGGGACGTAATTCCTACACGCGGGCGGGCAGTGTCCCGGGAAGGCAACCCCACACGCCACGCGACAGTGGACAGGCGATCAGCGAGCGGCCTCGGAGAAGGAGCGGATGTAATGCACTAGGATCCACCGTTCTTCCTCGCTGAGAATATTCTCGAAGGCCGGCATGCTGCTTCCGGCGATGCCGTGGCTGATGTACCAGAAAAGCTCGCCGTCGGAGTGGTCGTCGATGCCCTGGGGTTTCGTAAAGTCGGCCGGCCGCGGATTCACGCTCAGCCCCGCCGGTCCGTCGCCTCGCCCAGTCTCGCCGTGGCAGATGAGGCAGTGGGCCCGGTAAAGCTCTTCGCCGCGCCGCATGACCGCTTCCGTACGCCGTACGGGGTTAATGCGGTACGAATAAGGCCCCGGCACCTCCGCCACCCTGGCCAGCATCGCGCCGCCTCCGGTCAGGAGCAGGATGCCCAAAGTGAGCAGCAAAGCCGAACGGTGCGGCGGCCGGGTTGCGTAAAAGAGCGCCGCCGCCCCGGCCACGGTCAGGCCCCCGTACAGCACAAAGAGCACCCATCCCCACCGCTTCTGTCCGATCGCGCGCCAGTCGTAGCGCCGCTGCTGCTGGACGTCGCGAAAAGAGCTGAGCGTATCGAATTCGATGACAAACGAGTGGGAGTTTCCGCCAGCCCAGTCGAGGATCGTCGTCACGTGCCAGCGGCCGCCCATGCTGAGCAGCGCCGTGGCTCGGTATACGCCGGGCATCTCCTCTTCCATCGGCAAAATGTAAGGCGGCATGTAATGGTCCAGCATGGTTAGGTCGAGTTCCGCCCGGTTGAGTGCGAGGGGAAGGCCCGCCTCATCCTCGACGAGCAGTTCGAAGAGGATCTGGCCTTGGTCGCGGGGAAGGAGCGTCAGACTATAGCGCCCTCCCGGAAAGGTGCCTTCTTCACTCGCTACGTCGACAAGGCCCACGGGGCTGGTCGGAGGCATCTGCGTCGTGAGAAAGCCCGTGGCGACGAGCACCAGCACAACGAGGAGCGCCTCAGCACGCACGAGTCGCACGAACCAGGTGCCGACGCGCTGTACTTTCTCCCGGTCGCCGGCGTCGCTTCCTGCTCTCATCCGGGGCACGAAGGCGAAATGGTGCGCCGCCGCCACCGCCAGGACGAGACCGAAGCCCGCCAGTTTGCGCAGGAGGCTCATGCCGTAGGTGGTGCGCGTCAGGGCGAGCGGGCTATAAAACTGCTGCAAGGACATGTAAATGCCGGTAGCGGAGACCACGACGACGGCGAGCGTGCCGACCGTCGAAAAAAGGGAGCTCAGGTGAGACAGGCGGTCGCCTCCGTCGGGCTCGGTGCGCAGCATCCCCCAGGGCACGAGGGCGAAATAGAGCAGGCCGCCGCCCCAAATGCTCGTCGCGGCCAGGTGGATGACGTCGGCGACGAGCGGCGTGACGGTCTCCTTTCCCGCTTGGTGGCTGACGACGCTGATGAGGACGATCGCTCCCAGGCCGGCGGCGAGGGGTGCGATCCAGCTCACCGTAGTCCGGCGGGTGCTCAGGCGCAGGCCCGTGAGGAAGAACACGAGCCCTACGGCAAGGCGCGCGAGAATGACCTGACCGATCGTAGAATACGTAGCGAAGAAAACGAAGTCTTCCCAGTACAAAAGGCCGAATACCTCGCGGGCCGCCCGCATGATGTCGAGGATGCCCGTGGCAAGGAAAAGGACGAGGCCGGCCGTCATGACGCCCCGGGTCGTCGCGGCGAAGACGGCGTCGGAGCGCGACAATCCGGCACCTTCCGACTGCACCTTGAAGAGGGCCGGCCGCCAGACGAGGTACCAAAACGCGGGTCCTCCCAGCAGGGCCGCCAGACCGATGTAGTGTAGCGCTTTGATCCAAGGAAAAGTCAAGCCTTACGCCCCTTCCGCTGCGCGGCAGGCTACCGGAAGTTTGCAATCGCACTTCGAGTATATACGAATCGACCTACCTGTCCAAGAAGTCAAGGGGAGTTGGTCCTAAGCACCGGTACGGACAGGAGGAACACGCTCCCCGCTACACCCCGAGCACCCACGATGCCACGGAAAAGTAAATGAGCAAACCCGAAGCGTCGGTGATCGTCGTGACCAAAGGAGCCGACGCCACCGCAGGATCGAGGCCGAAGCGGGTCACCACCATGGGCAAAGCCGCCCCGATGGTGCTCGCGACGAGGATCACGGCCAACACGGCAAGACCCACGGTGAGTCCGACGCCTGCATCCCGCGTGAACAGCGTCGCCCAAACAAAGGCCACCGCCGCCAGCACCGAGCCTAACGTCGCAGCCACCAGCATTTCCCGGCCCACGACCCGGCCGAAGTCCTGCCACGACACCTCGCCGATGCCCATCGCCCGCACGAGCAGCGTCGCCGCCTGGGACCCCGCGTTGCCGGCCGTCCCGATGAGCAGCGGCACGAAAAACGACAGGGCGATCACTGCCTGCAGGGACGATTCGTACGCGGCGAGGATGTTTCCCGTAAGCGACTGCGCGACGAAAAGCAGGAGCAGCCAGCCGATGCGCTTGCGCACGAGAGACAGCACCCGTGCGCCCAGGTAAGGTTCCTCAAGGGGCTGCTGACCGCCGAGGCGGGCAAAGTCTCGGGTCGTCTCCTCCTGGATCACGTCGATGACATCGTCCACCGTCACGATGCCGAGCAGGTGGCCCCCGTCGTCCACCACCGGCAGGGCGAGCAGATCGTAGCGTTCGAAGAGGCGAGCGACCTCGATCTGGTGCGCATCGACGTGGACGCTGATGACGTTGGTGATGGCGAGGTCGGCCACACGGGCATCGGGCGGAGCCAACACCAGATCGCGCAGTGACAAAACCCCGACGAGCCGTCCCCCGTCGTCCTTTACGTAGATGTAATACACCGTCTCCGCCTGCGACGCCGCCTTGCGCACGTGGGCCACGGCCCGTTCGGCTGTCAGATGGCTCGGCACCGCCACTACGCCTAGGGTCATGATGCCGCCGGCCGAATCCTCCGGATACTGCATCAGCTGTCGGATCCCGGCCGCTTCCTTCGGGATGAGGGCGAGCACCTCCTCCGCCCGGGGATGTCCGAGCGCGCCGAGCAGGTCGGCCAAATCGTCGGGCGACATCCTCCCCAAAATCCCTGCGGCCAAAGGACGCGGCAAGGTGCGGATCGTTTCGTACTGAGCTTCGTAGGTCATCGTCTCGAGCACCCGCGCCCCCGCCTCCGTGTCGAGGGCCTGGAAGATCTGCCGCCTGCGGGTTTCGCTGAGGGCCGCCATCATCTCCGCAAGGTCGGCGGGCGGCGTCTCCTCCAAGAATTCGGCCAATGCCTTGTCGTCGGCCCGCTGCAACAGATGATGAAGCCGCTCCCTGCCCCGTTCGATGTCGATGCCGATCGTCACCGCACTGACCCCCCTCATGTCGCCGTGGGCCGCGAGCATCATGGTCAAGGGCGCCGTCATAGCAATTCCCTACCTGCAGGCCATCGACCATGATATTCCCGGTACGCTGAATATGCCTTCCAATTGAGGACCATCCTGTAAACAAAGACCCGGGCGAGTTTGCATCCAAGGAGGCGTTCCGTATGTACTTCCACTGCCGCGTCTGCGACGAGCCGCAAACCGAGCGCCTGTTCTTTGCATCGTTCCTGGAGCATCCGGGCCGGGCCCGGCACGGCTTTCTCTGCGGACCGTGCCACGACAGCTTGGAAGAAGAAGGCAGGGTCATCGGCTACGTTCCGTCGCGGAAAGGCGGTGCGGAGTGGATCGCCAAGCTGTTCGCCCTGCGCGCCCTGAACGACCAGTTCCCGAACCCGGCCTTTCAATACGCTCGAATCCGGCGGATGCAACGGGAGATCCCCCTTCCCCCCGTGCGCACCGTCTGCGACCTGATCGACCGCATCGCCGACGCCTACTGCTGGCTCGCTACGGACCACGGCGGCCTGCGCACCTTTGAAGGCTGGCTGTTGGGCACGGTCGGCCGCCAACTGAAGCTGATGCTCGAAGGCGAAAACGAGAAGGTGCGGATGAAGGCGCACCGGGCCCGCTACCGCAGCATCCTGCAGCTGCACGATGCGGTAGTCGAGGCAGCGGGGAAAAAGGACCGGGAGGCTCTCCTGCGCAGCCTGGTCGGGCTGGTCGCGGCCACTTACTCGTCCCAGTTCAAGCCTTCGACCTTGGATAATCGCAAGAAAGCCCACGCCCAAGACTTCCTCGTCGCCCTCGGGGCCAAGGCTCCCCTTTCCCTCGGCGCCTACGAGTCGTGGCAAGCCATCGACACCGGCGATCCGTGGATCGTGTTTCTGGCCAGCCGCGTCGGGATGGTCCGGCGTGCCACG
>JAAYLA010000218.1 GCA_012522135.1 Bacillota bacterium
ACCGTCCATGGTGACACGTTCATGGTGTTAGGGACGTGGGCCATGGCCATTCCCCGCGGAGCGGCCCATCCGGAAACGGCGTTCAAAGTAATCGAGTACCTGTCCAGTCCCGCCGCGGTGCAGGAGATCTTCAACCGCCTCGGCTATCTCAATACGAACCTGACGGCCGTGCAGAACCTTGATTGGTCCGCCGTGCCGGATATCGGGTTTTTCATTCGCTCCATTGCGGAGGCCAACCGCTACGGACTGCCCGAGAACATCCCGAACATGAGCAATGTCCGCTCTGAGCTCACGTATGCGATGCGGCTCGCGGGCCGTCGCGAGGCGACGATTCCCGAAGCCTTGGCCAACGCCGAAGCCAGGCTCAATGCGCAGCTCCGCGAGATGCTCGGCCCATCCAACTAGGTGGAGAACAGCGTAGGACCCGGGGCCGGAACGGCGGCGCGCTCACCGCTGTGCCGGCTCTGCGGCCAGGCTGCCCTGGCGTCAGGTGGGACCAACAGCGGGTCATCCTTTCGCTATGCTTCGATACTCCGAAGGCGACATACCGATGGTGCGGGTAAAAAGGCGCGAGAAGTAGTATGGGTCGCCGTAGCCCAGCTTGGCTGCCACTTGCTTGACGGTCATGTCGGTGAGGTCCAGGTAGCGGCAGGCACGCTGCATCTTCAAATTGATGAAGAAGCGGATGGGCGGGTAACCGGTGTGCTGCTTGAAAAGTTGCGTCAGGTGTCCTTTGGAGAGGTTCGTCCAGGCGGCCAGCTCGTCGAGGGTCATGTTCTCGTGGATGCGGCTTTGCATGTACGAGATGACGTCCTCCACGTGGTGCGGCCCGTCTCCGTGGGGCGCGGCCAGCTCGTCCAGCGTGCGCGTGGCATAAAGCATTTGGGTCAACAGGTACGTGAAGGCTTGAGCCGACAGGATCATGTTCGCTAGTGTCATGCCGCGGTCGAGCGTGTCGAAGATGGTGTGGAAGAGGCGGGTAAGCTCGGCGAACTTGCTGAAGGGCACGGGCAGCGTGAAGACTTCGTCGGAAGGTCCGGGTTTATAAAGGTGCGAGCGGCTGCCGGTATAGTGGGCCCAGTAGATGTACCACGGATCTTTCTCCGACAGCGACCCGTAAACGTGGGACAAGCCTTGGGGAATGATGACGGCTGAGTTCTTGCCGACCGTATACCGCTTGCCCGAGGCCTCGACGAAGCCGCTTCCTTGCACGCAGTAGATCAGAATGTGCTGTTCGCATCCTTCGGCGCGCTCGCGGTAGTGGTACTTGGCGTGGGGAAAGTAGCCCACGTCGGTGAGATGGAAGGGCTCGAGAAGCGGGTGTTCCTTGGCATGTTCCAGCACGTTCGGCGGGATCACCGTGAGCACTTGATTCTTGAACCCTTCGGGTTTACGGAGCATCGTGCGCGAATCGTTTCGTTCCGCATCGGTCGCCTGTACCGTATCGATTTGCCCGAGCATGGAGCTTGACCCTCCTTTTCTACGTCAAATCCTCGTCGTCGACGGTTCGCCGGCCTCCATGCTCACGGTCGTCCAACCCCAAGATCATCCATCCGATGCCCCCGGAAAGACATTGCGGGCGCACGATCAGCGCATCCAAAAAACCTCCAGAAAACGAATGCCTCGCCTCTTACTGTACTCTTCCCTATCGGCGGCCATCCTCCTGTTAAAAGACGGCGTTTAACTTTATATAGTCCATCACTGTGTGGGAATTGTCCATTGTGGTCGGCTCGGAAGGCTGGTTATAGTGGGGGCGAGACCGGTACGGAGGAGGCATGCAGCATGAGTAGGCACGGTCCCGTAAAGATGTGGGAAGAGGAGACGGTCATCCCTACTTACCCCGTGGGTGAACCGATCAAGCATCCCATGTTTCTGGAAAAGCGAGTTTACCAGGGAAGCTCGGGCAAGGTGTACCCGTATCCCGTCATCGACAAGATCTACGGTGAAAAGGAAGACCGGACGTACCGACTCGTCTGGCTGGAAAACGATTATTTGAAAGTGGCCATCATGCCGGAGCTGGGCGGGCGTATCTATCGTGCCTTGGACAAAACGAACGGGTACGATTTCGTCTACTATAACCGCGTGATCAAGCCGGCGCTTGTGGGCATCGCCGGTCCTTGGATCGCCGGCGGCATCGAGTTCAACTGGCCCCAGCACCACCGGCCCAGCACGTTCTTGCCGGTCGAGTACACGCTTGAAGAAGGCGAGGACGGCAGCAAGACCGTCTGGGTGGGAGAAATCGACCGCATGTACGGCACCAAAGGCATGGCGGGCTTTACCATGTACCCGGACAAGGCCTATCTCGAAATCCGCGGCCTTGTCTATAACCGCACGTCCATGCCGCAGACGTTTTTGTGGTGGGCGAACCCGGCCGTGGCGGTGAACGAACATTACAAGTCGATCTTTCCCCCCGACGTACACGCCGTTTTCGATCACGGCAAGCGCGCCGTCTCGAAGTTCCCGATCGCAACGGGCGAGTACTACAAGGTCGACTACTCGGCGGGCGTGGACATCTCCTACTACAAGAATATTCCGGTGCCGACGTCGTACATGGTCTATCACTCCGACTACGACTTCGTAGGAGGATACGACTACGGGAAACAGGCCGGCGTCATGCACGTGGCCAACCATCACATCTCGCCGGGTAAGAAGCTGTGGACCTGGGGCACCGGCAACTTCGGCCAGGTGTGGATCGACAACCTGACCGACGAAGACGGTCCGTACGTCGAGCTCATGACGGGCGTATTCACCGATAACCAGCCCGACTTCGCGTGGCTCATGCCCTTTGAGTCGAAGACCTTCAAACAGTACTTTATGCCCTACAAGGAAGTCGGCGAGGTGAAAAACGCCTCGATCGACGCCATGGTCAACCTGGATCTCGACGGTGACCGCGCCAAGATCTCCATCTATACGACGGCCGACTACGACGTGCGCATCGTACTCACGGCCGAAGGGCGCACCTTCCTCGACGAACGGGTGAAGATGCCCGCGGCCACGGCGCACCACACGGAGGCCGCCGTTGACCCTGCGATCGAGCCCCACAAGTACCGGGTACAGGTGCTGGACGAGACCGGACGCGAGCTGGTTGCCTACAGCCCCGTGCCGGAGCAGCCGCTGAAGACGCCCGAACCGGCCAAGGCCGCGCCGCCGCCCGCGGAAGTGCAGACGAACGAAGAGCTGTACTTGATCGGCCTGCATCTGGAGCAATATCGCCATGCGACGTACGACCCCGATCCGTACTATCTGGAAGGTTTGAAGCGCGATCCGGGCGATACGCGTATCAACAACGCGTACGGGCTGCTGCTTTTGCGGCGTGGTCTTTTCACAGAGAGCGAGCCTTACTTCCGCCGTGCCATCGAGCGGCTGCAGGAGCGGAACCCCAACCCTTACGACGGCGAGCCCTTCTACAATCTGGGCCTTAGCCTGACGCTGCAGGGACGTTACGATGAAGCCGTAGACGCCTATTACAAGGCGGTGTGGAACGCGGCGTGGCAAGAGAGCGGCTTCTTCGCGCTTGCTCAGCTGGCGGCCATGCGTGGCGACTTCGGGGAAGCCTTGGAACTGGCCTCGAACGCGATCGTGCGGAACGCCTACCACGGCAAGGCGCGGGCCTTGAAGTGCGCAGCCTTGCGCCGGCTGGGTCGATTCACCGAGGCCGCCCGCTTTGCCGAGGAGACGCTGGAGGTCGATCGGCTCGACTTCGCGGCGTACTACGAACTCGCGCAGGCGCAAAGGGCCCTGGGCGACGGCGCGGCCGCGGACGCGACATTGGCCAAGCTGCGCGAGCTGACCCGGGGCAGTGCCCACGTGCACTTGGAGGTTTCTACGGACTACGCCGAGGCGGGGTTGTGGGATGAGGCGTCGGACCTTTTGCAGATGGTCGTAGGCGGCGCGGCAGACTCCAAATCCGTGCACCCGATGGTCTACTATCACCTCGGTTACTACAGCCGGCGCCGGGGCGATGAGGCCGCGGCCCGTCGCTGGTACGAGCTGGCGAGCAACGCGGACCCCGACTACTGCTTCCCGACGCGCCTTTACAGCATCCTGGTGTTGGAGGATGCGATGGCGGTCAATCCGGCCGATCCGCGGGCGCCGTACTACCTGGGCAACCTGTTTTACGACAAGAAGCAGTACGAGCGGGCGATCTCTTTGTGGGAGCGGGCGCGGGATCTTGACCCGGATTTCGCTACGGTCCATCGGAACCTGGCCCTGGGCTACTTCAACAAGCGCAGCGACGCTGAGAGCGCGCTGGCTAGCCTGGAGAAAGCGTTCGCATGCGATCCTTCTGACGCGCGCCTGCTTTTCGAACTGGACCAGCTGCGCAAACGGCTGGGACACGCACCGCAGGAGCGCCTTGCGGCCCTGGAGCGCCACCGCGAGCTGGTCGAGGAGCGGGACGATCTGTACACCGAGTTCGTGACCTTACACAACCAGCTCGGCCGGCACGAGGAAGCCCTGGGCCTTCTGATGCGGCGTCGCTTCTATCCGTGGGAAGGCGGCGAGGGCAAGGTGACGGGCCAGTACGTGCTCTCCCACGTCGAGCTGGCGAAGCAGGCCATCCGGGAGCAGAGGTACGCCGAGGCGATCGACCACTTGAAGCAGGCGCAAGAGTATCCGGCCAACTTGGGCGAAGGAAAGCTGCCGATCGCCGAGGAGAACGACATCGAATACTGGCTCGGCGTCGCCTACCGCGGCTTGGGCGATGAAAAGGCGGCCGTTGAGTGGTTCACGAAAGCGGCCAGCGGCCGGTACGAACTGACCGCCGCCATGTTCTACAACGATCTGCGGTCGGATCTGCTCTTTTACCAGGGGCTGGCGCTTTTGGCCCTGGGCCGGGGCGACGAGGCCATGGCCCGCTTCAACCGGCTGCACGACTACGGCGAGCAGCACCTTTTCGACGACGTGAAGATCGACTACTTCGCGGTTTCGCTGCCCGACTTCCTGCTGTTCGATCAAGATCTGAACGTGATGAACCAGGTGCACTGCCGGTACTTGATGGGCCTGGGCTACCTCGGACGGGGCGATCTGGACCGGGCGAAGCGGGAGCTTGCGGCGGCCCACGCGCTCGACCGCAACCACCTCGGCGTGGCGATCCACCTGGAGATGTTGGAGCAGGGCTGGTTTACGGACGAGTCTTCCGGGACGGAGGCTGAGGACGATGCAGCAAGCTGACCGGATGCAACCGGTGGAGGCCCTTGATGCCGGCTTGGCTTTGGACCTGAGCGGCAGCTGGCGGTTCGAGCTGGATCCGGACGACGT
>JAAYLA010000219.1 GCA_012522135.1 Bacillota bacterium
CCACGGCATCGTTCCGAAAAGGGCGCACCGCGGTGCCGACGATGCCGCTGCCGCGTTGAGCTTGTTGGCGAAGCAGGACGCCAACGGAAGGTACTACTTTAGCTATTTGGTGGAGCGGTACGAGAGCCAAGGGGCGAATTTGCACAGCGGTGCGGCCCGGGGCGCGGAAACCGTGGGAAGACGAGCCCGGAGGCAGGAGAAAACGCAGCGGTTTGGGGGCGGTGCGCCGCTGCGGGTGTTGTTCCTGCCGTTTCGCCTGGCCTGGTGGGTGCTGCGGTTGCCGTTTCAGCTGATAAGCTGGCCGTTGTCTCGTGCTGGCCGCGGCAGGAAAGCAAAGGACAGATAAGTCGGCGATCACGGATGGGCGTCCTTCGGCGCCGCCTGCTAGCTCGCGCAGAGGCACCCGTCCCCGGTGAACATGCTCTTGGCCGGGAATAGCCGACAACGTTTGCTTGTCATGCAAGGCAAAGGAATCGAATCGTTTTCAGAGAAAGATGCTGATTAGTGCTACGTCATGGGGTGTACCTGGGAGGGTGCCTGTGATGTATGGGGTGCTGCACGACGATGTAACCGACCGAGCACTCGCTCGCTACGGGTACTGCGTCAACGACGAGTGGTTTCAGTCAGAGACCCCCCTTTGTCATTGGCATGCGGGAGTGGAACTAGTCGTCCCTCTTCAGGGGGTGGCGACAGTCCACTATAACGACCTGACCGTTCATGTGCCGCCCGGGTTGGCGGTTCTGGGCACCTGCGACATTGCGCACGGCGCTGTCGGCACATTTTACCGGACAGTCATCCATTTTGATCCCGACTTGTTGCCGGTCGAGGGCCGGGCATGGCTTCGCGACGAGCTCGCCTCGAAGCAGGCACGGCAATACCGGTTCCGTCAAGATGCTATCCAAAGGATCGTTTGGGTTGGTCAACAGCTGTGTGACGGTCGCAGCAATCCGCCGGCACCGGTCGTTCGAGGGCTGTTGAACATGCTCTTGTGCGAGCTGCAAGCGGCCGAAGACGGACCGGGCGCCGAGGACACGGACATCCTGCTGCGGAGGATCATCCATTACATGGAAGAGCACGTCGACCGGCCCGAGAACGTCGACGTGCTTGCCGAACGCTTTGATCTCAGCCGGAGTGCTTTGACAGCTCTATTCGGGGAGCATTTGGGCACGCCACCTGCCGAGTTCTGGCTTCGGCTCCGCATGGAACGGTCACTCAACCTGCTGGCGCGTGGCCTTTCGGTAGAGCACGTGGCGGCACGAGTGGGTTTTGACAGCCGCGCAGGCTTCTATCGTGCGTTCAAGCGGCAGTATGGGGTTCCTCCGGGTCAGTGCCGGCGCATTGCGAGCTCCACGTAGGCGATAGCCGGGCTTGGCAAAGGGCGGCCAAGGGATGCCGTATTGTCCCCCCCTTGGCCGCCACAGTGCTTTGGGTGCGGCGCTGTTCTTTCTTAGCTGTGAGTTTCTTCGAGCTCTCTGGCCCAAACCTCCCAAAGCCGCGCCGCTTCGGAAAGGGCTTCCCCTGGTCCGATGTACCCTTCAAGCACTTCCATGTACTGCACAAACCACTCGGACGCCGCTCTGTCGGGATTCGGGAACACAGGGAACGGGCGCACGAAAGCCATGCTTTCGTACATATAGCGGCTGAGCGGGATGGCCGCCGCGTAATCCATAACCGTGGATCGCCTCGGCGAGAGGGATCCATTCTGTAGGTGCATTTCGAGCAGCGCGTCGGATGCGGTCAGTTCTTGGATGAAGCGCCAGGCCAGTTCCTTATTGGGGCTGTTCGGGTGGATGCCGAGCCAGTCGCTGAAGACCACGCTACCGGAACCCTCGGGCCCGCTCAGGTTCGAGGAGGCGGCAACGTCTTCTACGGCCTCGGGATAGTTGCGTTGGATGTCGGCCGGAATCCAAGGTCCGGCAAGGTAAATTGCCGCCGCCCGGCGTGAGAAGGCGAAGTTGTTCCACGTGTCGGCTGGCAGATTGACTGCCGGACCCTTCACCGTCTCGATCAGTTCGAGCATGAAGTCGAGGGCTAACGCGCCCTCAGCCGAATTGAACAAGGGCTTGAGCGTTTCCGGATCAACGAGCTCTCCTCCCGCTTGCCACAGAAAGACCGTGAAGTCCTGCAGCGAAGAGTACATGTCGCCGGGATTGAAGCGTGTCAAGTTATAGCCCTGCTGTACCACCGTGTCGCCCTCGTAGCGCGTCAAGCGTCGTGTGGCGGCGAGCAGTTCCTCCCAGGTGGATGGGGGACTGGCCGGATCGAGACCTGCTTCTTCGAACAGGCTGATGCGATACCACCAAACCCGAGGTGCGGTATAGATCGGTACGCCGTAGCGCGTTCCCTTGAATGTGGAGCTGCCGAGGGTGGCCGGGAAGAAGTCGTCGGCCTCCTCCCAGGCGTACCAATACTCGTCGATGGGGTATATCAGCTCGTTTTGCACCAGTTCAAGAATGTGTTCCGCGCCGCTCATGTAGATGTCCGGCGGCATGCCGGCTGCCGTCTGGATCAGTAGAGTCTCCATTCGCCGGTCCCAGTACACTGTCTCGATCTCAACCTTAACGCCGTGCTCCTCTTCGAACTTCGGCACAATGACTTCTCGAATGTAGTTGATAGCGGTCAGTTCGAGGCCTGTCAACTGCACCCGCAGGACATCTTGTGCCCACGCCGCACTGTAGAGGACCAGCACCAGCGTCAGACCATCGCACAGGATTCCGAACCGATGAGACCTTCTCTTGTTCATGTACATACGAGTCCACCTCCATGAGGTGATTGCTCCTGACAGTCCTTCACCACGACAGATTGACGGCCCGACGGGTGCGGCCGGCCGCCGTGAGCTCGTGGATACCTGCTTCCGTAGCGATTCGCACGGTAGCGAACCGGTCGGGTCGATCGAGCACGATCAGGACGTGGGATCGGTCGCCGATGTCGGATGGCAGATCGCGTTCAAGCAGCTCCTCCCGGGGAAGGATGGCCAGAGGAGCGTCCGCCTCGAGAAGCGGAGAGACTGTGATCCCCAAGGCTTCCCAGTCGGCGCGGTCAAGAGGCCGTGTGCCGGGATTGACGTACATGTAATCGGGTGCGATGACCAAGTCGAGCCGGCGCCCGTTCACCAGCGCGCTCATCGCCAGCAGGTCGTCATGGACGGCCAGCCAGCCGCCAGGCGGCAAGATCCACTCCCGGCTTTCTGCATCCCCGTTCGCCAGAAATGCCGGAAGCGACTCGGCGATCGACCACGCCGCTTCGCCGGGACCGTTGCCGTTTACCCAAATCCGCAGGCCGTTTTCGTACTCCACAACGGCGCGGTTTGCGAGGTACGCCCCGCGTCGCACGGCATCGTCGGTCGGCAACAGATGTTCCCGCGTCCAAATCCGCGCTTCTTCCGTCGCGTAGCCGATCCAGGCCACCGGCTCCATGACGTACCGTTCCTGCAACCGCTGGACGAGGTGGTATGTGCGCGCAACGAGGTCTGCCTGGCCGGGAAGCGAAAGATGCCCGCGGTTGCCGAACGCTATGGTCATGGCTATCTGCTGGTAGTAGCGAGGATCGCCCGTCGACAGGGTGTGATACGTCACGTTGGTATCGCCCTGCAACGGATGGATGCGCTTCAGTTGAAAGTCGAGGAGAAGCGGTGCACCGGTAAAGAAGTGCTCCCAGCCTCCAATGTCCTCCATCCAAAGCAATCCGTAATTGGAGTCCGTCAATCCGGCGAACATCCAGTGCAGGCGTCCTTCACTCATCACCATGCCCTGATACGCCGCGCGGTCGTGCA
Organism: Bacillota bacterium; assembly: GCA_012522135.1. Classification (GTDB taxonomy): domain Bacteria; phylum Bacillota; class Limnochordia; order DTU080; family JAAYLA01; genus JAAYLA01. The sequence goes on from JAAYLA010000219.1 coordinate 3,773, forward strand.
GCAGAAGGGAGCCGTAGTCCTGGAACACCGTCTTAAACATCCCTGCTCCGGGCGCCCGGTGGTCATAGTCGACGTTGTCCCACGGAGCCCTTGCAGTGTGCACATCCGTGTACGAACCGTTGACCCCGTATCGTTCGGCCAGCGTGGGTGCAATTACCGATTCGTACGCCCATGCTACGGTCGAATTGATCATGTACGTGCGCGGCCAGGCCCGAACCATGTCGCCCGACGATGTGCGCACGACCCATTGCTCGCTGAAGTTGGCATTCACCGGCGCGTAGTCGACGTAGTTAGTGTACAGGGAGAAGTCGTAACCGAGTTCGCTGCGCACGGCGCGTACGTACTCGGCGAGCGCCTCGTTTCCACCTTTGCCGGGTGCGGCATCCACACGGATGGTATAGCTTTCGCCCCCGTCGCGCCACGCTTCTTCATGTGTGCGTACAAAAAGGTGGGTGACGCCCAGCGCTCTAAGCTCCCGCAGGTGGGCCAGCGCATTTGGCCAAGATTCCTTGCCCGCGTCCGCCGTGAAGTACGAGGCAAAGACCGTCTGCTGCAGCCGTTCCTTATACGGCGACGGTGGGTTGGGAATGGCCGGAAGCACTTCCTCGAAGTGGGACGACACGTTCAGGACGATGCGTTCGAACAGCGGGTGGTACGAGCCGTCCGTCAGTGGCAGATACTGCGAACCGACGTTGATCGCAGCACCTTCAGCAGTGATCTCACTTCCCCGCACCGCGTACTGGCGGCTGGCGTTCGAAACGTACCAGTCCATGTAGGTACTGACGAATAGGCCGCCGCTCGAAAGAACCTTCGGATTGCCCTCCCGGTAGGCGTCGGTCGCGAGGCTCCAGTACGGCACTTCGACCACACGGGCCCCGCCGTCGGGAGTCGGGCTCACGTCCTGCACCCGGCCCAAGCTGACACCCCGCGCGCCCACAGGACCTTCGACTTCGATCACTAGCGACTTGCCGGCCGGGAAGAAGCGCAGCTCGAACTCATACGACTCGTCTTGCCAAACCCATGTGCAGCGCATGGCCGCGTGCCTCTCGGCCACTTCGATGATTTCGCAGTTCCTGTCGACACGTGGGGTGCGGGGATTGACCTGCCGGCTGCCGACCTGGGCGACAATGCCTCCGCC
>JAAYLA010000021.1 GCA_012522135.1 Bacillota bacterium
CGGTTCGGAATGACGTGGAGGTGCCCTTCATTATCGACGATTTTCGTCTTGCGGATGGAAACCTGCTTCAGCGTCCCCTCCAGCCCGGCCGTCTTGATCACGCGGCCGACCGTGAAATCCTCGTCGGTGATGAGAAAGATGCCGGCCAAAAGGTCCTGCGGAATCGTGTTCAGGCCGGTCGCGAGGGACATGGCCACCAGAGCGACGGTCCCGCCCAAAGTGAGGGCGATCTGCGTCAGGCCGAGCGCGTTGAAGATGGCAGTGAACCCGAAGATCCACGCGACGAAGCGGATGGACGAGGTGATGAGCAATACGACTGCCGGATCCGTCTTCGCAATCCGGCCGGCGCCGACCGCGATACGCACCGCAATGCGGCTCAGAAACCACGTCGCGAAGATGATGAGCGCGACCGTGGGCGTCTTCGATATGTACTTCATCGCCTCTTGTGTCAGCTGCTCCCAAACGCTCAGTTGAATGAGCTCGGTCTCCATCGTGGCAGCCACCCCTCACGCTTTTGTATGGCCGAAAGCTTCGCCGCAGCCCTCAGAGTTCCTGCCGCGACCGGGTCAGCCGCTCACTTCCGCGAGGAGCTTGAGCAATTCCTCCGTCTTTTCCTGCAACAGCGCCCGGTCACCCTTCGTCTCGACGTTGAGCCGGACGAGTGGTTCCGTGTTCGATTTGCGCAAGTTGAAACGCCAGCGATCGAACTCCATGCTCACGCCGTCGACGTGCATGACCGTCTTGGCCGACGACGCATACACCTCCTCCACGCGCTTCAGGGCCGCGTCGGGATCGGCGATCGTCCGGTTGATCTCGCCGCTGCAGGGAAACTTATCGATGCGTTCGGCAACAAGTTCGGAAAGGGGGCGGTCCGTGCGCGAAAGCAGCTCCGTGATGAGAAGCCACGGGATCATGCCGCTGTCGCAGTAGCTGAAGTCGCGGAAGTAATGGTGGGCGGACATCTCGCCGCCGTACACCGCGTCCTCGGCGCGCATCTTCGCCTTGATGAACGCGTGACCGCTCTTGCACAGGATAGGACGTCCTCCGTGGGTTTCCACAATCTCGATCGTGTTCCAAGTAAGGCGAGGGTCGTAGACGATGGCGCCGCCCGGATGTTGCTCGAGGATGGCCCGGGCGAGCAGTCCCACGATGTAATACCCTTCCACGAACTCGCCGCGCTCGTCAAAGAAAAAGCAACGGTCAAAGTCACCGTCCCATGCGATGCCGAGGTCTGCCCCGGTATCCCGCACCAAGTCCGCCGTCGCCGAGCGGTTTTCGGGCAAGAGCGGATTCGGCACGCCGTTGGGGAACGTGCCGTCGGGCTCGCCGTACCGGACGATGAACTCGAAGGGCAACCGCTCCTTCAGGTGCTCGAGTACGAGGCCGGCCGTTCCATTGCCCGGATTGCACGCGATGCGCAAAGGCCTGAGCCGCTCAGATTCGACGTAGCCCATGAGATGGCTGACGTACGCGCTGCGGATGTCGAGCCTTTTCACTTCGCCGGGCCTTTCCGCCTTATCTTCGAAACGCTCCTCCGTGACGAGCCGGGCGATTTCCTGCAGACCGGTTTCGGAGCTGATGGGGATGGCCTGTTCCCGCACCAGCTTCATGCCGTTGTACTCCGAAGGATTGTGGCTTGCCGTCACCATGATGCCGCCGTCGAGCTTCAGGTGGAACGTGGCGAAGTAAACCTCCTCCGTACCGCATAGGCCGATGTCGACCACGTCCACGCCCGCGTCGACGAAGCCGCGGGTAAGCGCCGCCGCCAGGGAGGTGCCCGAAGGGCGCACATCCCGTCCTATGGCGACGCGCCTTGGCGAAAACAGAGCGGCATACGCCCGGGCGATGCGGTAGGCCAGCGCCTCGTCGAGCTCATCTGGGACGACGCCGCGAATGTCGTAAGCCTTGAAACACGTCAGATGACTCATGGGACCAGATTACCTCCAAGTTAATATCGGGAGCGAAAAAGCGCACCCACCCATTATACGCTGAAGACACGGCGGATAGGGATGGGCTTTCGCCCACGGTGGGCCGGACCGGGATGCGCACGGGTCAAGCGCTCTCCTGCGCCCAGGAAAGTTCATAGAGCTGTTTGTAAATTCCTCCCTGGGCGAGCAGCGAGTGATGGTCGCCCGTCTCGACGATGCGTCCCTTGTCCAGGACGATAATGAGATCGGCATGTTGGATCGTCGACAAGCGGTGCGCGATGATGAGCGTCGTGCGGCCCTCGCTCGCCTTGGCCAGCGCGCGCTGCACGAGGGACTCGGTCTCGGTATCGATGTTGGAAGTCGCCTCGTCCAAGATCAGAATGCGCGGATCGAAGCAGATGGCCCGGGCAAAGGAGATGAGCTGCCTGTGCCCTGCAGACAACGTTTTGCCGCCTTCGTAAAGCGTTGTGTGAATTCCCCGGGGCAGGCTGCGGATATAGTCGCCGAGTCCGACGGCATCCAAGGCAGACATAATTTGCGCGTCGGTGATCTCCTCGTTGCCCAAGCGGACGTTGCTCGCAATGTCGCCGGCAAAGAGGAATACTTCCTGCTGCACTACGGCGATATGGCGGCGCAGATCGGCCTGGGCCACGGCGCGGATGTCGATGCCGTCGAGCGTGATGCGCCCGCGCTGCACGTCGTAAAACCGGCCGATGAGATTGATGACGGAGCTCTTGCCCGCTCCGGTCGCGCCGACAAACGCTACGGTTTGGCCCGGCTCAACGGTGAAGTTTATATCTTTCAGCACCCACTCTTCGCCGTTGTAGGCAAACCAGACGTTCTCGAAGCGTATCTCGCCACGCACGTTCTTCAGGGGCACGGGCTTCGGCGGATCGACGACCTCTGGTTTTTGGTCCAGGACCTCGACGAGCCGCTCGGAAGATGTAAGAGCCGATTGGAGCACGTTGAGCTGGCCCGTTAAATCCTGGATCGGCTGAAACAGCTGGCGAACGTAGTTGAGAAAGGCATACGCGACGCCGAAGGTTACGGTGCCCCGAATGACCTCTCCCCCGCCGTACCAGAGCAGGAAGGCCACGGCAAATTGCGTGAGAAAGCGGAGTGAGTGGGAAAAGGCCGAGCTAAGGCTGACTTCCCGGATGTTGGCCTGTCGGTAATCGCTGCTGATCCGGTCGAACTCGGCCATTTGCTTTTCTTGCCGGTTGAACAGCTGCACGGTCAAGATGCCGGACAAGTTCTCCGCCAGGAACCCGTTCAGATGGGACAAATGGGCGCGCGAGATGCGGTACGCGTCCCGCAGCCTGTTCTTGAAAAAGTAGGACACGGCGGCGATAAGCGGTACGACGGCGAGGCTCACCAGCGCCAGCTTTGCGTTGAGCTGTATCATGACCACGATGATGCCGATGATCATCAGCAGGTCCCGAGCGGAATGGACAAGGAGGTCAGTAAAGAGCTGGTTGATCGCCTCGGTATCGTGGGCTACCCGGGTTACGATCCGTCCTACCGCCGTCCGATCGAAAAAGGATTGAGACAGCGTCTGCAGGTGGCGAAACACGGTCATGCGCAAGTCGTAGACGATCATGCGCCCGGTGTTCCGCAAGATGATGGCCTGGCCGTAGTTGAGACCGAACGCCGCGACGACCACTACGAAGTAGATCAGCATCAGGCGGATCAGTCCGTCCACGTCGGGATCGGGCACGTCGATGTACGAGTCGATCGCGACCTTGACCAAATAGGGCTGCGCCAGGTCGGTGACGATGGAGCCGATCAGGAGGAGCAACGCCAGGAGCAGATGCCAGCGGTACGGGTAGCCGAACCGCAGCATGCGGCGGAGGACGTGGCGGCTCTTGCGTAAGTTAATCGTCTGTGTAGTCTGGTCTTGCGTAGTAGACATCCTCCTCACCTCCCGTCTCCTCCGGTTCGAACGGCGTCCTTGTCTGCCCCGTCCCCTTGCGCTGCAACTCGTAAATCTCGTAGTAGGCACCCTTGCGCGCGAGAAGTTCGTCGTGGACGCCCTGCTCGACGATGCGCCCGTCTTCGAGGACGACGATGTGGTCCGCATCGCGGACGGCCGAAATGCGGTGTGCGATGACGATGCGGGTCTGGTCCTGCCGCAGGCCGCGCAATGTTTCCAGGATCGCCGCCTCGGTCTTGGTGTCGACGGCGGACAAGCTGTCGTCGAGAATCAAGATCGGAGAATCTTTGATGAGGGCACGGGCCAGGGCCACTCGCTGCCTTTGGCCGCCTGAGATGCCTACGCCCCTCTCGCCCAGCATTGTATCGAAGCCGTCGGGCAGCTCAGCGATGTCTTGGTACACCTGAGCTCTCCGTGCTGCGGTGGCGATCTCTTCGCGATCGACGCCGTCCACGCCGAAAGCAATGTTTTCCGCTACCGTCGTGGAAAATAGGAAGACGTCCTGCGGCACGTACGCGATGTGGCGGCGCAGGGTGTCCAGATCGGCGTCGCGAACGTCCAAGTCGCCGAGGAAAATTGTGCCGCGCGGCGGTTCGAAGACGCGGAGTAGCAGATGGGCCAGGGTGGTCTTGCCGGATCCGCTGCGTCCTACGAGTGCGACGGTCGTGCCCGGCTCGATGGTCAGGTTGATGTCCTTCAGTACCGGTTCGGACGCGTAGGGGTAACGGAACGTCAGGTTTTGGATGCGGATCGGAACGTCCGCCGGCAGCTCCGTTGCGGCGCCCGGCACGTTGCGCACCCCGGGGCGTTCCTGGAGAAGGCGCGTGATGCGGTTCAGGGCGGCGCTGGCCCGCTGGGATACGTCGATGACCGAGCCGATCTGTCGCATCGGATTGACGAGCATGGGCAAATAGGCGGTAAACGTGACCAAGTCGTCGAACTGCGTGTCGCCTCGTATGACCCGCACCGCTCCCAGTCCGAGGGCCACGAGAAAGGCGATGCCTCCGAGGAGGTCGATGACGGGACGCATGAGGGCCGACACTTTCGTCAGGTCATAGCCCCGGTC
>JAAYLA010000220.1 GCA_012522135.1 Bacillota bacterium
ACATCGGCACGCCCGTAGGCCAGCGGGTCGCCGTACGAATCGAGGCGCGCGGCAATCAGTTCAAGGTCTTCTACAACGGCGAGCTTGTCATCGAAGCGGAAGATCCGGACGGTGTCTATCCTATGGGACGGATCGGCCTGCGGGCGGATCACGACAGCATCAAGGTGTACTCGGTGACGGTGACGGAGCTGGAGTAAGGCGCCACGGATACCGCACTGAAATCGACCGGGACCGGTGGACGTCGATCCTCTCTGGTCGCCCGACTCCTCCGCGTCCCAGAGTCCCTCCTTCCGTCCCGAAAACCAAACGGAGCCTCGTTCGAGGCTCCGCTTGGTTTCCCCCGTTCCCCTGGTCATCCATACACAGAGCTGGATGGAGGCAGCCTATCCCTCACTCAACCTTCGGTCCCCACGACGGGTGCTGGTTTTGGCCCGGGCCCACGTCGAGGCGCCGCTGGCCCGTTCCGTCGGCGTTCACCACGTAGATGCCGATGTCGCCGTCGTTGTTGTCGCCGGTGTAGACGATCTTCGTGCCGTCGGGCGACCAGGCGGGCTCCAGGTCGGTGCGGGCGTCGTTGGTCACTCGCACGCTGCCGCTGCCGTCGACGTAGTCGATGTAAATATCCCATTGCCCGTCACGGTTCGATCCTACTACGATCGCCTGGCCGTCCGGCGACCAAACGGGCCGCTGGCTGCGCCGCGGATTCGAGATAAGCTGCCGCTCGCCCGTGCCGTCCACGTTGATGATGTAGGTTTGGTAGTTCGGACCGTGGGGCGCCCGGTTCGAGCTGAAGACGATCGTTTTGCCGTCGGGCGACCACGACGCCCAGGCGTCCGTCGCACCGTCGCTGTAGGTCAGGCGCCGCAGCTCGGTGCCGTCGGCCTTGATCGTGTGCACGGCCCATCCTCCCTCGGGCACCCGGGCGTGGAACGTGATGTATTCTCCGTCGGGCGACCACGAGGCGTTGCGGATGTCCATGTCCAAGGGCGTGATGCGCTTCTGGTCGGACCCGTCGATGTTCATCGTGTACACCGCCCGGGCGCCGTCCCGCGTCGACTCAAAGGCCACCTTCGTTCCGTCCCGGCTGATGCGCGGATAGTGGTTCTGGCCTAGGAACGTCAGCTGCTCTACCACGCCGGTCTCCAGGTCGTACTTGAAAATTTGCCACGAGCCCGTCCGGTTCGATTGGAACACGATGACGCCCGATCCCAGATCCTCCGCGGCCGGGCTACGATCAATCAGCGTCGCGAAACGGGAAGGCGTTCCCTCCTGCAAGATGGCATTCACCCGGCGGTGCACCTCTTCCAGCACCACCTCGGTCGGACGACTGCCGCTGAAGATCTCCCGGAAGCCCGCAAAGACGACTTCGTCTACCCTCGGTCCGTTCGGATCCATGGGCGGCGGTACGATGTCGGGGTCCATGGCCGTCTCGTAAAACCGGAGCCAGTGCTTGGGCGGATTTTCGGCCAAGGTTGGATACACCGCCTGCATGCTGGCGAGGGCCGGAATCCGGTTCGTCAGCTCGATGAAACGGGCCAGGGAGTCTTCGTTGTAGGCGATGAACTTGATCCACTCCCAGGCGGCCTCGGCGTTCGGTGAGTCGGCCGTGATTTGGAACGCATTCGTCGTGTACATGGAGCCGCGGTTGGCCGGGCCCTTGGGCGGCAGCGAGACGTCCCAACCGAAGCCCAAGTCTTCATAACCGCCACCGATCATTCCCGGGCCGTAGGCCAGGTGCATCGCCGTCTTGCCGAGCCAGAAGTAGAAGTCGCTCACCTCGGCGCTGCCGTAAGGAGCTGCCACCCGATGCTCGACGAACAGCGACCGCAGCCAGTCCATTGCTTCGCGCACCTCGGGCGTGTTCCAGCGGCTTTCGGTGGGGAAGATCATGCGGTCATAAGGCGCACCGCCCGCTTGATTCAGTACGGTGATCCAGCGCTGATTCGGCCGGTCGATGCCGTATTGCACCACCGTGTCGTCCCCCAGCCGGATCGTGGTGCGGCGGGCGATCGTCACCACCTGGTCCCAGTTCCAGTCGTCCGGATGCAGGTCGTTCGGAAAGGCAAGTCCGGCCGCGCTTAAGATATCTTCGTTGTAATAAGTGACAAGGGGATAGATATCCACCGGAAAGCCCCAGATGGAGCCGTCGGGCAAGGTGAACACCTCAAAGCTCATGGGCAGAAGGTCGCCCGGATCGAAGTCCGAATCGGCATCCATGAGGGATTTCAAGTCGAGGAAAGTCCCTGCTTCGACGAACTGCGCCGCCAGAGCCGGGGTGAAGTCCGTCACGTCGGGGGGCGTGCCGCCGGCCAGCATCGTTGCGTAGCGGTCCTCATAATACGACGTGCGGATGATCTCCACCTCGATGTCGTGATGTAGCGCGTTGAACCTTTCCGCCATTTCGGTCAGGTACTGGTACCATCCCGCACCGTGGATCGAGTTGGTCATGTGCACGACGGATGTTTGCGCTCCGGCCCACGCGCTCAGGAAAAGTATGAGCAAGGCAACGACAATCCCACTCCACGCTCGGACACATCTCATGTCTCCTGCTCCTTTCGTTCCGTTCTTACCGAAGCACCGCACGACTCCCTGATGACCAGATGCGTCGGCAAGAAGGTGTGCGTCGGGTACGTCCGCTCTCCGGAAAGCCGTTCCTTCAGCCGGCGCACGGCCGCTTCGGCGATCTCCTGCACCGGGGTGTGGACGGTAGTGAGCGGCGGCGTGGTGAAACCGGACCACGGATGATCGTCATGTCCTACCACCCGCAGCTCGCCGGGGATGTCGACGCCCACGGTTTGGGCGGCCCGCAGAAGTCCCAGGGCAAGCTCGTCGCTGGCGGCGAACACGCCGTCGACTTTGACTCCACGTTGCAGCCGCTCGGTCGCGACCCGGTGCGCCTCCTCTACGCTCCACGGGCATACCCACAAGTGCTCCTGGGGCCGGCAGTCGAGGCCCAACTCCGCCAAGGCCGCACGGTAGCCGGTGTAACGCAAACTGTTTTCAATGGGCCCCAAGTACGCAACGGAGCGGCAGCCCTGCTCCGCTAGATGCCGCACCGCCCGGGCCGCGGACAGCCGGTGGTCGACTCCCACCCGGTCGTAATGGTCGTCTGTATAACTGTTGGAACTGACGATGACAAAGGGGATCTCTTGCTGGCTACACCAGTCGTATACGTGCTGCGGCTTGGCCCCGAGCATGAAGACGCCGTCCACGTGCTCGGGGTTCACCTGCGCATAGAGGACGTACGGCTCCCTGATATGGCTGTTGTTCAAGATGAAAACGGTCTGCGCGCCCTCGGCCGTGAGCGCCGTTTGGATGGCCTCGCCCAGCAGGGAGTAGTACGACCGCCTGGCGCCCCGGCCGCTGGTGAGAATGCCAACGCGTAACGTCCCCTGCCCGCGGCGTCTTTGGCTCGCCCGGAGCTTCAAGTACCCGAGCCGGCCGGCCGCTTCCCAAATTGCCGCCTTGGTCTCTTCGGTCACGGACAAAGTCGGATCGCCGTTGAGCACCCGCGACACGGTGGTGAACGAGACGCCCGTAGCCGCGGCGATGTCTTTCAGTGTAGGTCGGCTCACTCGGATGGATCCCTCCCCTCTTCCGTGTTTCCGGGCCGCGAACGCTTCACGGAGACCTCAGCTCGTGAACTACATCGCCGGCGCTTTTCCTGCAGGTGTGCCTTGTGTTCTGCCCAGAGGGCAACTTACCTGGCGACCGTCACCTTGCTCACCGCTCGTCCCCTCAAGCTACGGGAGGCGCAGATTTTCTCGCCATGTGCGTCATGTTTTAACTACTACTAGTGCTTATATTTTCCTTCCCAAGGTGCACTTTTTTCACCCGCCGGTATGGGTAGCGGAACGCCGGCCCATCCTTAAACGTGATCAAGCTGTCGCACTCCCGGAAGTGTGAGGGGCCGTTCACTTAGAGGGAAAAGCAAAGGCTGCAGAACGTGAGGTGCGGCGTGTGAGACGGTGGCCACGGGCTTTGCACCGTGACCACCGTTTTTTCTGCTATGGATAGAGGGGATACGAGATACCGGTCTTCAGATCCATCCGGAAACTGTGGTAGAAGGTACCGAAGTCGTAGCGGTACTCGCCGAGGTAGGGACTGAAGGCTTCCACGATCAAGCAGTCATCAGGCGTAAACGTCAATAAGAGCAACCAGCCGTTGCCGCCGTTGGGATCATTTTGGTAATTCGTGCCCAGTTCGATGACACGTCCTCCATGCGCCGCAACGCGGACGTTGTGAGGATTGCCCCGAAAGCCCATGTGCCCGCTGAGCACCAGAAACACGTTGCTGTGGCGATGGATTAGCCGTTCCCAGATCTCGGCCGCGCTGTTCACGGTTGAAGGTTCCGGCACGAAGTCTCCGGGTGCGGGCAACGACACGAGAAAGCGGTCCGGTGTAACCCACCCTCCGTCCGGGGCGGTAAAGGCGTCAGTAATGAGTATCGCCTTGTGATCGGGATGGGCGGACAGTACCACATCGGCCCATGCGAGCACCTCATCGCGCGGGCCCCACTCCAGGGCGAACACGATGTACGGCGTTCCGCCCAGGGAAAACACCGAATAGCTGTTTTCCAGGCGTCCCGGAGCGAATGTGCCGCCCAGCCCCGAGTACCGCCTGGCATCCTCCACTGTGAAGTAGTTGTTGATCAGCGAACCGTCCCGGTTGAAGAGGCTCCGCTCCTGCGTATAGGAAATGCGGACGTCATGGTTGCCGACGGCCAACACGTAGGGAACCACGCCATCCAGCACGTGCAGGCTCCGGGCGGCCCGCTCCCACTGCCCAGGTTCGTTGTTGTCGACGATATCTCCCACGTGGAGGACGGCGCCGATATTGAGGCTCTCGGCATTGGCCGCGATCCATTCGGCCTGCCGCGTCAGGATGTCGGGATACGCCTTCGGGTAATTCTGGGTGTCGGGCAGGATGACGAGGGTAGAGGGCATGTCCTGTCCTACCGCTGGGCCGGCCTGTAGATCGTGAAGAGCCGGCCTGCGCGGTTTACCGCCTCGACCGGCACTGGTTCCCGGATGGCCACCTGCGGATTAAGGGCCACCCGCCAGAGCCCGGCTACCTCATCCTCCGGAAACGGGATGACGAGCGGGACATTCCTTGCGCCGCCCGTGATGCGAATCGCATCTGCCAAGAGACGACTGCTGATCGTCTTGCCTTCCGTGTACGCCCGGCGCCCCGCGTCCCATACCAGACGAGTGAACACTGCGTCGACGATGACCTGAGCCTCGACCTGCGGTGCGTCCGTACTGAACCGCAATTCACCGGTCAAAACCCGCGCCTGCGGTTCTACCTGCAGCGGCGTGAGAACTGCGCTCACGGAACCCACTGTGAGCGCCACGGAATCGACAAGCCACACTTCTCCCTCATGCGACAGGTAACGAAGGTGTAGACGGGATCCTCCCCAAGGCAGTTCGGCCGCCGCCAGCTCGACGGGCCGGGCATCCCGTGCGGTATTCACCGTCAAGGGAATCACTTCGCCTGCGCCCGCGCCGGCGTATAGGGCAAAGCGACCGGCGCCGGGACTACCGGGAAGAAGCACAGCCGCGCGCTCCGTCGTGCCAAAGCGCGTCAGGGGCAAGATCGATCCGTCCTCGCGCAGGCTTCCGACGGTCCACTTGGCACCGACCGGAACGTAAAAAGGCGCGTAGGCGAGCTCCGCAAAACCGACGTCCGCAACGTCCTTTCCTCCGGCAAGCCCGAATTCGTTCGCATCGTCGAGCAATACGCCGGCTGCCGACCGGAGCTCCTTTGCGCCGGGAGGGACTGCGATTTTCGCCTTCGTACACAGCCTGCCCGCCGGTGACGTCACGCACTGCGAGCGACACCAGGCCCGCCGCATCGTAGCTCATGTAGGTCTCGTACAGATGGCCAGCCGCAGGCGTGGCCCCGAAGTCCCGGGCGAGCCGTGCGCCACCTTCGCTGCCCAAGAACACGCCCATGCGGGTCAACAGTTGGTCGAGCCGTTCGGTACGACGGGCGTGAGGCCGGGCGAGACCGGGGATCCGCTCCGCAAAGACACGGCGCTGGCAGTTGGGATTGATGCAGCGGAACTTCCGGATCCGCCAATGCACCACCACCTTCCGGCCATCCGCCGGCAGGTCGAGCAAGCGTCGGACGTATTGACTGTGACGACAATCCGAGAAATGACCGCAAAAAGGACATACTGCGCCTCGGGCCGAGCTTTCTACGACCAACGTAATCTGGGCGGTATCCGATCGC
>JAAYLA010000221.1 GCA_012522135.1 Bacillota bacterium
AGGTTCGGTTCGCGCGCCCGCGCAAGCCGTTGGACTACCCACGTTGTGCCCGCTGCGGGAGTGTTAGGAGGCCTGTACGTGGCCATAGAAGGTCTCGTCGATATTGTAGCGGATTCACCCGACATCCAACATGTCCACAATCAGCTCAGTACACCGCGGCAGGAGATCCTGTTTACCGGACTGTCGGGCAGTCAAAAGAGCCTGTACGTCGCTGCCCTGTACAAGACCTTGCGCGCCCGCAAGGAGGCGCCTACGGTCGTCCTGACGTACAACCAGGTCGCCGCGCAGCGGTTGTACGCCGATCTGAGTAGCCTCTTGCCCGATGTCGAAAACTTGCTCCTGTACCCTGCCGTCGAGGTGGATCCCCATGAAGAGGTGACCCGCGACCTCGGAGTGGAACAGGCGCGCCTTCTGGCCATCGAAGCCGTGCTGCGGCGCTCGGGCCTCGTCATCGCACCCGTGCAGGCCGTGGCCGAGCGGCTCGTCCCGAAGGAGACGTATATCGCGCACCGCAGGGAGATCACAATGGACTCGGTGATCGAGATCGGTGCGCTGACCGAGGATCTCGTCGCCATGGGATACGAACGGGTCGACCGGGTCGATGGCCCCGGTCAGTTCAGCGTACGCGGCGGCATCATCGACGTCTACCCGCTTACGGAACCGCACGGCATTCGCGTCGAGCTGTTCGATACCGACGTAGATTCCATCCGGACCTTTGATCCGGCCACGCAGCGCTCGATCGACAAGCTGGAGCGCGTGGTGATCGGGCCGGCACGGGAGGCACTTTTTCCCGCTGCTGCCCTGGACTCGGCGGTAGAGGCGATCGAACGGGCGGCCCGTCTCCAGGCCGAACGGTTGCGCAAGCTGGGTGCGGAGGAAGCGGCCCGTTCCCTGGAGGAGAGGACGAACCGCAACTTGGAGCGTCTGGTCGAGGGCATGCACTTTCCGGGCATCGATCAGTACAAGCCTTATTTCCACGACAGGCTCGAGACGCTCCTCGACTATGTGGACGAGTCGCAGGTCATTTTGGTCGACGAACCGGCCCGCGTGCGGGAGCAAGTAACCGCGCACCTGGCCGACTATGCGGAACGCCATGCCCTGCAGCTGGAAAAGGGACGCATTTTGCCCGACCAAGAGAAGCTGCTGGCTTCATGGAACGACATTTACGAGAGGCTGAAGGCCGGCCATGCGCTGTATCTGTCGGGGTTGGCCAAGCGGGTGGCCGGAATGGAGCCGACGGCGGTCATCTCGGTCGAGGCGAAGAACCCCGAATCGTTTTTCGGCCGGTTCGACAGGCTCGTCGACGGGTTGAAGCGGTGGCGCAAGAACCGCTATCGCATCTGCTTCGTGCTCTCGTCCGAGGAGCGCACCGAGCGGGTGGCCGAGAGCCGGCGCAGCGAAGGCGTGGACGCGCGCGTCGTTCCCGAACTCAACGGCGAGCTGCGGGGCAGCCACCTGCTCTTGACGACGGGCAGCCTGAGCACGGGCTGTGAGCTGACACGCGAGCGGCTCGTGGTCCTTACCGACTCCGAGGTTTTCGGCCGCAGCCCACGCAGGCGCCCGACCCGCCGGTCCCGTGTCGATAAGGGCAGCACGGCGCAGCTCGATTCCTTCACCGACCTGAAGCCCGGCGACTACGTAGTCCACGTCAACCACGGCATCGGTCTTTACAAAGGTGTCGAGACTTTGAACATCGGCGGGGTGCACAAAGACTACCTCGTCGTGCAGTACGCGGGCGACGACAAGCTGTACGTACCCACCGACCAGGTTGATTTGCTGCAAAAGTATATCGGCAGCGAGGACACGCCGCCGCGCCTGTACCGTTTGGGCGGCACGGAGTGGGCGCGGGTCAAAAAGCGGGTCAAAGAGAACGTCCAAGAGATCGCCGACGGCCTTTTGAAGCTGTACGCCGAGCGCGAGACCATCCCGGGCTATGCCTTCTCGCCCGACAGCGCGTGGCAGCAGGAGTTCGAGGACGCCTTCCCGTACGAAGAGACCGAAGACCAAGTCCGTGCCATTCAAGAGATCAAGGCCGACATGGAAAAACCCCGGCCGATGGACCGCCTGCTCTGCGGCGACGTCGGCTACGGTAAGACGGAAGTGGCCATTCGGGCAGCCTTCAAAGCCGTCGTCGACGGGAAGCAAGTGGCGGTCCTCGTACCCACGACGATTTTGGCACAGCAGCACGGCCGCACCTTCGCCGAGCGGTTTGAAGGCTTCCCCGTGAAGATCCGCACCCTCTCGCGCTTCCAAAGTCCGGCGGAGCAAAACGCGATACTGAAAGAGGTCCGGCAGGGTACGGTCGACATCGTCATCGGTACGCACCGGCTCTTGTCGAAGGACGTGGAGTTCCACGACCTCGGCCTCATCATCGTCGATGAAGAGCAGCGTTTCGGTGTCATGCAGAAGGAGCGGCTAAAGGAGCTCCGCAAGAACGTCGACGTGCTTACGCTGACGGCGACGCCCATTCCGCGCACTCTCCACATGGGACTCGTCGGTGTGCGCGACATGAGCATTATCGAGACGCCGCCGGAGGACCGCTATCCGATTCGCACCTACGTGATCGAATACGACGAAGACTTGATCCGCGAAGCCATCTTGCGGGAGCTAGGCCGCGAGGGACAGGTTTACTTCGTCTACAACCGCGTGCAGAACATCGACTCCATGTACCAACGTTTGCAGGAGCTGGTCCCCGAAGCGCGCATTGCGATCGCCCACGGCCAGATGGACGAGGACGATCTAGAGCGGGTCATGCTCGACTTCTTGGACGGCGAGATAGACGTCCTCCTTTGCAGCACGATCATCGAGACGGGCATGGACATCGCGAACGTCAACACCCTGATCGTGTACGACGCCGACCGGCTGGGCCTGGCCCAACTTTACCAGCTGCGCGGGCGCGTCGGCCGTTCGAACCGCATAGCCTACGCCTATTTCACGTACCGGGGCGATCGGGTGTTGTCGGAGCAAGCGGAGAAACGGCTCAACGCGCTGAAGGAGTTTACGGAGCTTGGTTCGGGCTTCAAGATCGCCATGCGCGACCTGGAGATCCGCGGCGCGGGCAACCTCCTCGGACCCGAGCAGCACGGCTTCATCGCTTCCGTCGGCTTCGAGCTCTATACGAAACTGCTCGAAGAGGCCGTGCGGGAGCGGAAGGGCCAAGTCGTCGCCGAGCCGCCCGATCCGGCCATCGATCTGAACGTGGAGGCGTACATTCCCGACACATACATTCCCGACTCGCAGCAGAAGGTCGAGATGTATAAGAAGGTCGCAGGGGCGAGGACCGTCGAGGACGTCGATGACCTGGAGGAGGAGATGGAGGATCGGTTCGGCGAGATGCCCGATGCCGTGCGCAACCTGCTGGCCATCGCCCGGCTAAAGGTGGAGGCAAAGCGGGCCGGAATCGGTCAGATCATCCAAGAGCGCGACGGGGTTATCTTGCGCTTCTTGCCGGGCCTGACGGTGCCCCGTGAACTGTCACTCAACCTGATGCGCAAGTTCCGCGGCCAGGTGGCGGCGGGCGGGGGCCGGGGTTCGCCGATTAAGGTGCGCTCGCGTGGCCTGAGCGACTACGAATTGTTGCGCCTCTTGTACGATGTGATGCTTGAAGCGAAAAACGGCTGGGCAGACTAGTATATATCGCAAGCCACGGTTAGAAGAGGTGTTGCTGTGAAGGCGACAGGCATAGTGAGGCGCATTGACGATTTGGGGCGCGTGGTCATACCGAAGGAGATCCGGCGGACCCTGCGCATACGGGAAGGAGCACCCCTCGAGATTTACGTCGACCGCAGCGGCGGGCTGATTCTGAAAAAGTACTCGCCCCTAAAAGAGATGGCGGACTTGGTCGGTGACTACGTCGAGAGCCTGAACGAAAAGCTGCAGACTCCGGCCTTCATCGTGGATCACGACGGCGTCGTGGCGGCGGCCGGAGTTGAGGAAGGGGCATGGATCCAAAAAGAGACGCCGGAAGCCGTACTCGAGTGCATCGAAAACCGCAAGGTGACGGTTCTGCGCGGCGAGGAAGCGGTCTGGTCGTTCTCTGCCTGCGCCGTGGCGCCTATCATCGCGGAAGGGGATGCGCTCGGGGCCGTGCTCGTCGTGCCGCAGGACGAGCCGTCGGCGGAATTGGCTTTGAAACTGGCCGAGACGGCGGCGGGTTTCCTCGGCCGGCAGATCATGCTCTGAAGGCTCTAGTCTTCGGCCTCCTTAACCTGGTCCCACAAGGCGTCCAGCTCGGCGAGGGAGCGGCCGGCGAGGGAAGACCGGCCCTCCTTGCCGGCTAGGTTCTCCATGGCCCGAAAACGCGCTTCGAACTTGGCGGCCGCCCTTCGGACGGCAGCCTCGGGCTCGATGGCCAAGTGACGAGCGTAGTTGACGAGGGCGAAGATCAGATCGCCCCACTCCTCCTCTACCGCATTCACCGCGGCGCTTTGCCCGCCTTCGGCATTCGCCGTGCCGTTGCCCGCAAGCCTTGCCACGGCTTCCCGGAGTTCGGCGGCTTCCTCCAGCACCTTTTCCCACACCTCGTCGGCGTTTGCCCAGTCGAAGCCCACCTCGCTCGCCCGGGCACCCACCTCACGAGCGTACAGCAAAGCCGGATAGTGACGGGGTATCCCGTCCATCAGAGAGGCCGTTCGCTCCGTCTGCGCCTTGCCTTCCTGCTCCTTGGCCTTTACCGCCTGCCAGATCGCGAGGACGTCGTCTGCGTCTTTGGCCGATTCCTGTCCGAACACATGGGGATGGCGGCGGATGAGCTTTTCCGTCAGGCCGCGCACCACGTCGTCGGCGTTAAACAGTCCATTTTCCTCGGCGATACGGGCGTGAAAAACTACCTGCAAGAGCAGATCGCCCAGTTCTTCTTGGAGCGCTCGCATGTCGCCGGCGTCGATCGCGTCCACGACCTCGTAGGCCTCTTCCAACACGTAACGCCGCAGACTTTCATGGGTTTGTTCCTTGTCCCACGGACAGCCGTTTTCTCCGCGGAGTGCCGCCATCACGGCGACGAGTTCGGCGAAGGGGTGCGGTTTCGCCCTTTCGGACCCAGCGGTTTGCATTGGTGCTCAGCCATCCCTTCCTGCGTTCCTGTCTTGGCGCCGGAGTATTTCAAAGGGGCTGTCCCCGAAAGTGTATTTGGGGCAGCCCCTTCAGTAGAGTCTTCCCGATCGCCCGTCATTGATGACGTCGCGAAGTTGCAGACAACCAGCGGCTTACTCCTACTTCACCGCGTCCCGCAGCGCCTTGCCCGCCTTGAAAGCGGGAACCTTGGCGGCAGGAATATCGATGGGCTCGCCGGTGGCCGGATTGACGCCCTTGCGGGCA
Source organism: Bacillota bacterium (assembly GCA_012522135.1). Lineage (GTDB taxonomy): Bacteria > Bacillota > Limnochordia > DTU080 > JAAYLA01 > JAAYLA01. Next base: position 5,317 of record JAAYLA010000221.1, read on the forward strand.
GCCCGCTCGCGCACCTCGAAGGTGCCAAAGCCCACGAGCGTGACCTTTTCGCCGTTGGCCAGCGCGTTCGTGATGGACTCGAGTACCGCCTCGACGGCGTCGTTTGCGGCCTTCTTCGTCAAGCCGGAACGTTCAGCCACAGCATTGATAAGTTCGGTCTTGTTCAAGAAGTTGACCTCCTTGCTTAGTATGCTCGCGTTTTCAGCTAAGCCAAAGACCTCCTCACCCCTGGGCCGACGTGTGCGACCGCTCTTGGCTTGCCGAAAACCGCACCGCCTAAGGGCTGGTACCAACCGCCCTCTCGGTCGGTCCTCTTAGGTATCACGCTGAGTGTACTTCGTGCCGCCCGAGGAAAATCCTGCAGTAGGAAGCGCAAAAACCCATTATTAACGGTGATTTCGCGCCGAGAGGAGGCGAGTGGACGCGAATTGTTGGGCAAGACAAGGGGGAGGAAAGCGAAGAGAATCCGAGAAAGGGGCGGTTCACATGAACTGGTCGCGACTGGCGTGGCTCGGTGCCGGCATACTCGTGGTGGCGCTGCTTCTTACCAGTCAGCCGCTGCGCCGTAGCCGTCTGGCCGGTCCGGAGCGTACGGGAGAAGAGCCCCGGGTGCAGGTAGTGGTCGATCCCGATAGCGGACGTACCGAGGAGATGCCGCTGGAGGAGTATGTGCAAGGCGTCGTAGGCGGCGAAATGGGGCGCCTGCCTTCCGCCGAAGGCCGCGAAGAGGACTGGCCCGAAGCGGCGTACGCGGCACAGGCAATTTTGGCCCGCTCGTTCATCATGGCCTGGCTGGAGGAAAATCCGGACAAGCCGATTTCCGTAGACGTGACGGAGGCCCAGGCGTACAGGCCCGACAACATTACGCCCGTCATTCAGCGAGCGGTTGAAAGCACACGGGGTGAGGTGATCCAGTACCGCGGAAAGCCCGTCAAAGCGTGGTTCCACTCTTATGCGGGCGGCGCTACGGCTTCAGCTAAGGAGGGCCTGAACTACGAGGCGGAAGAGCCCGGTTACGTGCGCAGTGTGGAGCTCCCGGAAAACGAGTTCGCCCCGCCCGACGTGAAGGATTGGTCCATGTCCGTGCCGCTCGGCGAGTTGCAGGAGAAGCTGGCCGAGGCGGGCGTGGACGTGGGTGCCGTTCAGGACGTGCGCATCGATGAGCTCGGCCCCACGGGACGCGTCACCCGGCTTACCGTCACGGGCACGCAGGGCTCCCAATCGATGCACGGGGCCGAGTTCCGTCTGGCCGTAGGTCCGGAAGTGATGAAGTCGACCCTCGTGGATCCCGGAAGTTTCCGCGTGGTGGAAGAACGCCTGGTTGCTGAGGGCACGGGATTCGGCCACGGCGTAGGGCTGTCCCAGTGGGATGCGTATAAGATGGCGAAGGAAGGCAAGAGCCCCGAGGAAATCGTGGAGGCGTTCTTCCAAGACATCGAGATCGTCAAACTGTGGGACTAAAGGTGGCACTGGCTGGCACCTCGGCCGGGGGGTCTGAAACGGGGTCGTCCGGCATAAAGTGAAGCAAATGAACGCCTTGCGGGGAGGAGTCGGCATGTCGGAGCGCCGGTCAATCAAGGCTGCAGGTTTGGAGCAGGTGCACGATTCCGCGCGGAGCAGTCCCCGCAGGCGGCACAACCTCGCGTTGAAGGACCGCGAGCACCTTACGATAGAAGGCGTCATCAACGTAGAGCGCTTCGACCGGGACGAGATACTGCTCGAGACGGATAGGGGAGTGCTCCTGGTGCGCGGCGAGGACCTTCAGATCAAAGAGCTCGCGGTGGAAGGCTCCGGAATGGTCGTGACGGGACTCGTGCACAGCTTGGAGTACCAGGCCGAGCGACTCGCGAGGCAGACGAAGGGGTTTATCGGCAGGCTCTTCAAATAGCCGGACGCCGGACGGTCGCGAGCACACAATAGAGGGCTGCACATACTATGGTACGGTCGACTCCGCCGGGAACCCAGTGTGTCCGGCGCTCAGAGGTGAGTTGCGTGCTCTCGTTGACCGGCCAGATGGTAGCCTTCTTCATGACCGTGCTCACGGGTATTTGCGTGGGCTTGGCCTTCGATCTGTACCGCGCCTTTCGCTCGGCCGTCGGCCCCGCGCGTTGGGTCAGCGCGCTATGCGATCTGCTTTATTGGATCCTGGTGACGCCCGTCGTCTTCGTACTCCTTTTGGCAGCGAATTGGGCCGAACTGCGTTATTACGTGGCGATCGGCATGGCGCTCGGCCTGTTCGTCTACTTTCAACTTCTCAGCGCCTTCGTCGTGTGGTTCTTGACCGGGCTGCGTCACGGCATAGGGGCTTTCTTTTCCGGTATCGGGCGGATGCTTCTGGCCTTTGCGCTTTGGCCCTTTCGGCTAGCAGGCGGCATCGGGTTCAGGCCGGGCTCCTCCTTTCTGAACCGGCCGGGAAGGCGTTCGCGGCCTCGGGTTCCACGGATGCGCTGGCGCGGTTGGCATCCGGGCCGGCTTTTCCGAACTTAACCTTTCGGCAACCCGCGCCGCGATTAGGGAGGAGACCCTCGCCCTGTGTGGAAAATACGCCACAACGAGGTGAGGCGCGTGCACACGGATGTCTTTACGGGCGGGCCGCCGCCTGAACGTCCCAGACCCCGCCGGCGACGTCGTCGGATTAAGCTTGCCCCGCGTTTTTGGGCCCTCCTCGCAGCGGTCGTTATCATCTACGTGGGATCAGCCTATGCCGTCGGCTTCCTGAAGATACACGCGCTGCACCGCCAAATCGCCGAAGCAGAGCAAACCCTGGCCCGCATCGAGGCCGAGAACGAGCGGCTGCGCAGGGAACTCGAGTACATAAATTCGGACGAGTACATCGAGGCCATCGCTCGGGAGCAGCTCGGTCTCGTTTATCCCGGCGAGACGGCGGTGGTCCTGGTCAAAACGGACGCCGCTGCCGCTCCCGTTGCGACCCAGCGCTTGTCATCCGGCTGGACCGCGCCCTCGGACCAGTGAGGGCCCCCCGCCTTTTGCAGATCTTGCATATGAGAACAAAGATATTGCATATTGGCCCTGGCGCGAAGGCGACGGGAAGGAGACGGGCAGTCCACCCCTAAAATGGAGCGCGGGGGAGGTGTTCGTGCACCATGCTTGATCACGCCAGACCCGTGCGTCTTGTGGCCCTCTGCCTTCTGGTTTTCCTCGTGGGGATCGGAGTGCAAGCGGAAAGCCAAGGACAACCCGCCTTAACCAATCCCGGCTTCGAGCTGGGGGAAGGCTTTCCCGGCTGGACGATCTTCTCCGGCACGCCCGATCTGTTTGAGCTGTCAACCGACGCGCTGAGCGGGAGGTACAGCCTGCGCATTACGGACCCCTCGGACGAGCAGGCGGTCGGATTGCGCAGTGAGCACGTCCCCGTGGAGCCGGGCGGCACGTACGCTGCTACGGTCTGGATTCGCACGGAGAGCGGTACGGCCCAGCTTTACCTGGAGTTTTGGGACGCGGCCGGAACCCGCATCGACGTGGTGTTCGACGGCGCTTCGGGCAGTACGTGGCGCACCATTCGCTTGGAGAGACAGGCGCCCGCGGAAGCCGTGACGGCCACGGTGCTGTTGTACGGCCACCGCGCGAACCGGGGCACACTCTATTTCGACGACGTCGAGCTGGTGCGCACGGACACCTCGTCCGCCCTCGACCCGGCCGTCCGCTTGTCGCGTGAGGTCTTGACGCCCCGGACGCCGGAATGGACCGAGCGGCCCGATCCCCGGGTCCGCCTTGCAGAAGGGTTTGATATTCAATTGCATTCCCATCCGCGCCTATTCGTGACGAAGGAAGACCTGGCGAACTTTCCGGAACGCGTTGCGGCCGGACCGAATCCCTTCGGGGTCGATCTGCGGCAGATGGTCTCGGACCTCACGGCCAGCGCCCACGGAGAGCGCCTGCGGGACCGGTTCACCCTGACCTACTACGGAGGCCATACGGTGACCTATCCGCTGCCGCCCGTGCAGCCCGCTCCGATGCCGAATCCGCCCGGCTACGTAGCAGGGCCCTATCCTTACTGGACGGCGATGGCCGGCCACTTGCGCGGCCGGCTTCAAACCTTGGCCGGGGCATACCTCTTTACGGGTGAACCGGCTTTCGCAGAAGCCGCGCGGCGCGATTTGTTGGCCCTTTCGGATTGGGAGGTTTGGTCCGATCCGACGTACCCTTGCGGCGGCGCAACGTGCCTTGACACCGGCTACCTGGTTGAAGGCGTCGCCTTCGCTTACGACGCCCTTTATGATTTCCTCGACGAAGACGAACGGGAGCGGATCCGGACGGCCCTCGTCGAAAAGGGGCTGCGGCCGCTCTACGCCGATACGGCCAACAAGATCGACCACAACATCCACATGGTGCGCACGGCGGCGCTCGGACTGGGCGCTTTGCTTCTCCTAGGAGAAGAACCGGGTATGGAGGCGTATTTGTCCCGGGCCTACGAGAACTTCCTGTGGTATCTCGACCAGCGCATCGACACCGGTCAGACTGAAGGTATGCTCTACACGTCGGTATCCCTTGAACACATCGCCAAGTTCGCCGACGCCCTAGAGCGCGTGACGGGCGACCGATCGCTTTTCGATCATCCGTACATCAAGGACGTCTTGCCTTACTGGGTGCTGTACGGGCAGGGGCCGCGGGCTTCCGGCCTGGTCAACTTCAGCGACTCGTACCTAGAGTCGTACTTCTACGTGACCATGCTCGCCATCGGCAGGGTGAACGACCTGCCCCAGGCCAACTGGTACATCGCCCAGGCGGGCGGAGGCGGGGCCCTCGCGCGGTTGCTTTACCTCGATCCTGCCGCCCGCGTAGCGCCGCCCCCCTCCGAATGGCCGACGTCGAAGGTGTTCGCCGACATCGGCTGGGCCTTTCTGCGCAGCGGGTGGGGTGCCAACGACGCCCTGTTGGCCTTTCAGTCGAGCGGGTCGCGCATGGGCCACAACCATTTCGACCAGAACCATTTCGTCTTGAACGTGGCCGGCGAATGGCTCATCAAAGACAATGGGTACCAGGATTACAACCCTGGCCCGAAAAACGACATGACCAACGGAACCCTCGGGCATAACGCCGTACTCGTGAGCGGCCGCGGCCAGACGGCGAAAGGCGGCGGGCGGCTGGTCGCCTCGTTCCTGTCGGAGGCCGTCGACTACGTGGCGGGCGATGCCGCCGCGGCGTATGCCGGTACGGACCTCGTGGGCTGGGTACGGCACGTACTGTTCGTCAAGCCAAGTCAAGTGCTCTTGGTCGACGAGTACGTGCTGCGCCACGACGAGGTGCAGCTCGCTTGGCTGGTCCATCCGAACGGCCAAGTCACCGCCGGCGACCGGCCTTTGCAGGTAGGCTTTAGCGGCGTGCTGGAACAATTCGACATCCGGCGTGGCAGCGCCGGCGTGACGACCCGGCTCCTTTGGCCCGCCGGGCAGAAAGCGCGTTTCCTCGAAACGCCGGGGGCGGAAGAGTACGGTCCGTACTTGCAGTTCGAACCCGAAGCAGCCGGCGGGCGCCTCGTCGTCGCAACCCTTCTGGACCTGTACACGACCGACCGGCTGCGCCTTTTCTCGGGCGATTACGACGTCACCGCTCTGCCGGTCGTGCAGGACGGAGGCCGCTCCCCGTTGCGCACGCAGGACGGCATTTTGTACCGGGCGGCCGAACCGGGCGACCGCCTTGTGCTAGAATTTTCGGTGCCCGCAGGCGACACGTACGAACTGACCGTCGCCTTCGCCACGTCCCAGACGTACGGCGCGGTGCAGCTCGAACTCGACGGCAAGCCTCTGGGTCCGGTGATCGACACGTACAGTCCCCGCTTCGGCGAGACGGGACCCATCGCCTTGGGGACCGCGGAACTCGAGGCCGGAAACCACACCTTAGGCTTGCGCATCGTAGAGGGTAACCCAGATTCCCGTGGACACTTCGTCTTGCTGCAGGCGCTGCGGGTCGTGCCGGCGGGCACCGCTGCTTCGCTCCTGGGCGCGCCGGCCGACTGGCACGAGTTGTCCTCGGGCCGGCGCGTCGCTCCGGTCGACTTCGACGGCCGGCGGCTGCGCCTTACCACCGCACAGGATGCCGGGCGCGATCTGATCTGGGTCGCCTTAGCGCCTTTCGACGAGGTGCCCGCGGAAACCGGGGGGTTGGCCACCGATGCCGTCGTAGCTTGGGCTTTCGTCGATCCTCTGGAGCGCGTGCGGGGCTACGCTATGGCGGCGGGTCGCCATTTGCAGGTCGACGGGAAAACATATGTCGCGAGCACCGTGGAGATCAACGCGGCGTTGACCGAACGTTCGAGCGGCCGTTGGCTCCTGGAAATCGAGGCGGCGGAGGAAGGCAGCGTCAGCCTGTATATCCCGGCCGATACTTTCACGGTCAAGGCCCAGGATGGATTTGAGCTTTCGCATACGGGAAGCGGGCCGCTCCGCCTGGAGGTGGCTCCGGGCAAGCTACGCGCCGAAGTGGTCGCCGGCGCCGGCTGACCGGAGCCGCCGGTCCGCAGCGTTCGGCGCGATAAAGGGGTAAAGACTGGTGCAGCAGCGCAGTAGAGCGATCGACGTCCACACGCACCTGAACACGCCGGGGCCGCAGCCGTCCGAAGAGGAACTCGAGCGGGCCATACGCACGGCTCGCTACTACGGCATCGAGCGCCTCGTCCTGCTCGGGAATTTGACGGCCATGGGCGGGCCCGACCCGTCCATGGCCGACGTCGCGGCCATAAACTCCCATACCTTGAGGGCCATGGCACGTTATCCCGAAACATACATCGGCTTCTGTTACGTCAACCCTGCCCATCCGGTCTCTTTTCTCCGCGACGAGATCGACCGTTGCGTGGTTCAGGGCGGGATGAAGGGATTGAAGCTTTGGATCGCGGTGAAGGCGACGGACCCGCGCCTCGAGCCCGTCATGGAAGCGGCGGCCGAGCTGCAGATTCCCGTGTTGCATCACGCGTGGTACAAACAGACGGTGTTCATCTACAACGAATCGACGCCGGCTGAAATCGCCGAACTGGCCCGCCGCTTTCCCGAGGTGCCCATCGTCATGGCTCATCTGACGGGCTGCGGCGCGAGGGGCGTGCTCGACGTGGCCGACCGGCCCAACGTCTACGTCGACACTTCGGGCGGACAGCCTGAAAGCGGCATATTGGAGTACGCCGTCGGCCAGCTGGGGCCCGACCGGGTGCTTTACGGATCGGACTGGCCATTACGGGACTTCGGCGTGCAGATAGGGCGGGTGCGGGATGCGGATTTGCCCGCCGACGTGTTGGAGCGCCTTCTGTGGAGAAACGCGGCGCGCCTTTTGCGCATAGAGGAGGATGCGCCTTGAAGCTCATCGACGTGAGCGTTTTCGGCGGCAGTTGGCCCTTTCGCGCCCATGCGCGGCGTACGCCCGAGCAGCTAAAGGCATACCTAACCGCCCGGGGCGTTGGGCAAGCATGGCTTGCCTCGGCTTCCGCGGTGTTTTACCCCGATCCTATGGCCGGCAACGAGGAACTTTTTGCCGAAACGGGCGAGGAGCCGTTTTTCATCAAGGTGGCGGTCATCGACGTGACCTTGGCCACGTGGGAGCGGGACCTGACCAACTGCTTCGAGCGGCTCGGTTGCCTAGCGGTCAAATTGTTTCCCAATTACCACGGGTACGGGTTAGACGATCCGCGGGTGCTCCGGCTCGTTGCGCTTTGCCGCGAGCGCCGCGCCCCCGTGTGCATCCAAGTGCGCATGATGGATGAACGGGGCCACCACACCTTGATGAAGGTGCCGGCCGTGCCGGTTGAGCAGGTCGTCGCACTGGCGCAAAGGGCGCCCGGCGCCCGCTTTCTGGTCTGTGGGGCCTACCAGGGCGAGCTGCACCGGCTGCGAGAGGCAGGGAACGTCTGGGCGGACCTTTCTTTCGTCGAGTCCGGCCATACCCTGCGTGTGGCTGTCAACGCCTTGGGCGCGCAGCGCCTCGTATTCGGCAGCCACACGCCGTTGCACAGCTTTGGCGCCGGTGCGGCCAAGCTCGACGTCCCGCCCGGGGACGTCGAGCCGGATACCGTGCGCCGCATCCGGGCGGAAAACGCGCTCTCCTTGCTCCGGGGATGATGGCTCGCCCCGGAGTTCGTTTGCTTTCCTTGGATGCCGGCTGCTATGCCCTCTCGAGTGTGGCGGCCTTGCGCCGGCGTCGTGCGAGCACGCGGCCCTATGCTCCGCGCCGGGTCACTGCGGATACGCCTCGGCCAGGACGCGGTTGATGGCGGCTTCGGCCCGCTCCAGAGCCTCCGGAATCGGCCGGGCGCCTTGGACGGCGGGATCGAGTTCCGCGCGCTTGGCGATTTGCCAGGTGCTCCAGTCGGGCGTCCACTCGCCGTGGAACATGTACGGTGTCGACTCCATCAGGGCCTGGTTCACCTTGGTCAGCTCCCAGTCGGGAATCAGCGCGCGCCGGGCCGGCAGACCGTACTCGTTGCTGATCAGGCGCAGCGTGTCGTAGCTCACGAGCTCCTTGACGATTGTCCAAACAGCCTCCATGTCTTGGCCGGGGCGCTTGATAACGGCCCACACGTTGGATCCGCCGTAGGCGCTGCGTCCGGCTGGGCCTGCGGGCACCGTCGTCACGCCGTAATTCGTGCCTTGGTTATCGACGTTCCGGATGGTCCACGAACCCACGACCTCCATGGCCACCCGCCCCAACGCGAACAGGTTGGCGCCTTGGCGGAACCCGGTCGAGCGGTCTTCGTTCACCATGCCGTAAAACAGCTCGAGCACCTGGGCCGCCGCCGGGGAGTTTATGGCGGCCGCCTTCCGGTCGGGCGTCAGGATCGAGCCGCCGTGGGCCCGCACCACAGGGTCAAAGGGCACGTTGCCGAGCTCCTGAACATGGAAGCCCCAAACGTCGGGCACTCCGTCGCCGTCCGTGTCCTGGGTGAGGCGGCGGGCCGCGATGCGCACATCCTCCCAAGTCCACGTAGGATCCGGATACACCATGCCCGTCTGGTCGAAAAGGTCCGTATTGTAGACCAGCACCCCGCCCACCCAGTCATAGGGCAGGCCGTACAGACCCGTTCCCGTCTCGAAAGGATAGCGCACTTCGTCCAGGGTATGGGGGAACCATTCGTCGGTCAGCCCGTCGCGCTCTAGGTACGGCGCGACGTCTACCACGCCGTTGTTCACCACGTACGAGAACAGCAGGGTGCCCGCCGTGTCGATGACGTCGGGCGCTACGTCGGTCGCCATCGTGAGCATCACTTTGCTCAGCTGGTCGGCCGTCGAAGTGTGCAGCTCCAGCTCCACTTGGATGTCCGGGTACTTCTCCTGCCACACGGGAAGCAGGTGATCACGCATGAGCTCAAAGCGGGGCAAAGAATATGTGGCCACCCGGACCGTCGTCTGAGCCCCGGCGGCGGCACCGAAGACGAGAAGGGCCGGGAGCAGGCACGCAAGAACGGAAAACACGACTTTGCGACCCATTATAGCGATTCCTCCCTTGAATTGTGATTATTTCCCTCGGCAAAGGGCGCCGAGGCGGAGGTGAAAAGCGAGGGCGTCACCCGGCCGGGCGCGGGCCCCGGATGCCGCCCGGGGCCCGTTTGCCGCGGCCGCACGGCGCCTTCTTACGTCGTCACCTGCTTCGCCTTTAAGCCTTGCGCCACTTTGCGCACGGCGGCGGCCATGTCTTCGATCTCTTCGTCGCGCATCTGCTCATGAAGCGACAAGACGACCAGGTGCTCCAAAATGTCCTCGCAGTTCGGACAGACGCCGGGCGCATACAGCTCTTCGTACTTGCGATCGGTGTACGGGCTGTTGAAGGGGAAATTGCTGTCGCCGTACGTGCGCCCGCCGTAGAGCACCTCGCTGCACAGGAAGATCGGCTTGCCGATGTAGCCGGCCCCTGCGGGCACTCCTTCCGCGCGCACCGCTGCGGCGAATTCCGCTGCCTTCCAGTCGACCGTGATGAGGGGATAAAACCAGTAGCTGTGTTCGCCGCCCGGGGTTACTTCTGCGGGACGAATGCCCGGCACGTCGCGAATTAGGCTGCTCAGGCGGTCGCCCAGTTCATTTCTTCTCTCGACGACCGCCCGGACCTTCTCGATTTGGGCGAGCCCCACCGCAGCCTGCAGTCCGTTCATGCGGTAATTGAGGCCGAGCGTCGTGTATACCCGGGCGTCGGAAACTTGTTTGCGCAGCCAGCCCTTGTCGGAGAAAAGGCGCATCTTGTCGGCCAGCACCGGGTCGTTCGTGATGCAAAAACCCCCGTCGCCCGTCGTAGCGTGCTTGGACTGCTGCATACTGAAACAACCGATGTGACCGAAGGTGCCTACGTACCGCCCGCGCAGCTTGGTCACGTAGGCTTGGCAGCAATCTTCGATCAAGACGAGACCGTGCTCCCGGGCGATTTCCAGGAACGGTTCGATTTCCACGGGGTTGCCCGTGAGATGCACTACGATGATGGCCCGGGTCCGCGGCGTAATCTTCCGGCGCACGTCCTCCGGATCCATGGCGAGGGAACCGGGAGCCGTATCCGCAAAGACGGGCACGCCGTTTTGGAAGAGAATGGGAATCACGGTACCCATGTCGGTAATCGGTGCCGTGATCACTTCGTCGCCGGGATTCAGGCCGAGCGCGCCAACGGCCAGGTGTAAAGCCGCGGTGCCCGATGTGGTCCCTATAGCGTACTTGACCCCGTAAAGCTCGCTCACGGCTGCCTCGAAGCGGCGGACCATGTCGCTTTCCGGCGCGAACAGGGTCTGCGACTCGAGCGCCTCCTTCAGCAGTTCGAGCTCGCGTGCGCCGAACGGTTTGCGTTTGGTAAAGGGTTCCGTGCGCACGGGTGTGCCGCCGTCGATCGCCAGGCGTTCCGCTGACATATGAAAGCCCCCCCTTAGGCAGAGGTACACTCATCCATATGTCCCCGCTTACACGAAGCCGGCCCGGGCCCCTTGTTCCCGATCGAGCGCACCATTCCACATATCTTGCATCGTTCTTTTCCCGGACGCAAGGCCCGAAGGAGAGGCAGCCGCTTTGCAGAACGATGTGAGAGGAGGGGTTCCAGCGTGATGCCGCGGCCCGTTTCGCTGCCGGCGGAAGGCTTTGGCGCACGGAACTTGGCCGGAGGTGAAAGCCGGTGCTCGACCTGGACGCCGCAAGACCGGTTCGTCAGGTGCTCGCGGGCTTGGACGGCGGCCAAGATCCCGCAGAGTGGTGGTCAAAAAGGCGCGAAGAGCTGAAGGCCGTCATCGAGGAGTACATCGGCCGTCCGCCCCTCGAACCTTTCGTGCCCCGACCCCGGATGGTGGAGGAAAGGCGAGCCGGGGCGTACCGGCACCTTGTCATCGCCTACGACGTCGAGCCGGGAGACGAGGTTCGCGCCCATCTGCTCATCCCGGATCGACCGCGCCGGCTGCAGGGGGCCGCTGTGCTCTGTCTGCACGGCACGGCGGTCGAGGCCAAAGATACGCAGGTAGGCAAGGGCGCAAAACGGAACCGCGACTTCGGCCGCGTGCTCGCCCGGCACGGTTTCATCACGCTGTCGCCCGACCACGTGTGCGCCGGCGAGCGGGTCGTGCCGGGATACAAGCCTTACGACACGGCGCCTTTTTACGCACGGCATCCGGACTGGTCTGCGGTGGGAAAAGCCATCTGGGACGGGCAGCGCGCCGTCGACGTGCTGATGACCTTCGAAGAGGTGGACCCAACCCGCATCGGCGCAGCGGGCCACTCCTTGGGCGGGCACGGGGCCGTGTTCCTCGCGGCCTTCGATGAGCGGATAAAGGCTGCCGTATCGAGCTGCGGCTTGACCACCTGGGGCGGGAATCCAAAGCGGCTAAACTGGGCTCGCGACGAGTGGTACAGCTATATGCCGAAGCTGCGCGACGTTTTCCTGGAAGACCGCGAGCTGCCGTTCGATCTGCACGAGTTTGCGGCCTTGATCGCTCCTCGCGCTTTTTTGAACATATCCGGCATGGCCGATCCGACCTATGGAAACAACGAGACGCTGCCGGAGGCCGGTTTGCAGCTGCAGGCGCTCTGGGAACGGCTGGGAAAGAGCGAGCGCTTTGCCAACTTCCTTTTCGGCGGGGGACACGATGTGCCGGGCTACAGCATGGCACTCATCGTCCACTGGCTAGAGGAGATGCTCACGGCTTAGGGTAGAGAGGGGGCTTTGCGGTGCAGTCATCTACCCCGCTCTGGGATTACACAATTCAGCACGCCATGGACACGGCCGGGATCATCTGCCGCTACGTCTCGACGCCTACCCGCTACGCGTCGGGACGCCATCGGCATCCGGGCATCGGCATTGTCTACTGCGTCAAGGGAAGCGGAGTTTTCACCTTGGGCGATCAGATCTTGCCCTACTCGGAGGGTACCTTGGTTTACTTCGATTCGGAAGTGCCCCACCAAGTGCGCATGGAGACGCCGTATGACCGCTGGGACGTGTGCATTCGGCCCGAAACGGCGGCCCGGCTGCTGCGCAGCGAGCTGTTTCAGGACACGGCACGGCAGTTCCTTCCCCGCACGTTCGGCAGCCGCGTTTTCTACGTTCCCCCATCGGAAAGGGCCAGGCTCGACAACTTGTTCCGCGAGCTCGCGTACGAGGCGGAGCACCGGCGAGAAGGGTTCGACCTATACGTCCAGTGCAAGCTGATCGAGCTGTTCATCTTGTTCCGCAGGCTGTCGGGCACGGTGGCTACGGTGCGAGGCGGCAGGCCGGGGGCGATGAGGATCAACGAAATATTAGCGTACATTGACCAGCAGCTGCCCAACAATCCGTCCGTCGAGGAGATCGCCCGGGCCCTCCACTACAGTCCGTCGCACCTTTACCGCATCATACGCGCCGCGACCGGAAAGACGCCTTCGCAGTACATCAGGGAGCGTAAGATCGCCCGCGCGAAACACCTGCTGCTCGAGAGCCGGCTCACGGTCACGAGCATCGGGCGGGCGGTCGGTATGCCCAATGTGTCGTATTTCTGTAAGACGTTTCGGGCGGAGACGGGGTGCACTCCGCAGGAATACCGTCTGCGCCACGGGATTCGCACCGCCGAGGAGGACCTTCCATGCGACTGATCGACGCACACCAGCACGTATTTTGGCACGGACGGGACGACGCAGGCCTGATCGCCGACATGGACGCCCACGGCATTGACCGGGCATGGCTTCTCACGTGGGAGGAACCGCTCGCCGAGACGGGCTACGACTACTCCCGGGTCCTCGACCCTCGCCACAAGGTGCTGGGCGACGCCCAGGTGGCCATTCCGTTCGCGTCGGTAATGGAGGCCGTGCGCCGGTACCCTGACCGCTTCATACCCGGCTACTGTCCCCATCCCCTCGATCCCCGGGCTGCGGACAAACTGGAGGCGGCCATTGATATCCACGGCGTGAAGGTGTGCGGTGAGTGGAAATTCTGTTTGCCGATCGACGATCCCCGCTGCATCGAGCTGTTTCGCCGTGCCGGGCAGCGGGGCGTGCCGGTGGTCATCCATTTGGACGTGCCCTACCTGCCGCCCAAGGGAGGAAAGTACGTCGGGCACTACAGGTGGAAAGGCGGCACGATCGACAACCTGGAGCGGGCCTTGGTCGCGTGCCCGGATACGAACTTCATCGGGCACGCTCCGGGCTTTTGGCGGGAGCTGTCGGGTGAAGCGGACACTTGGCCTGAAGTTTATTTGAAACCGCCCTTGGCCCCCGGCGGACGCCTCTTGGGGATGTTCGACAAGTACCCCAATTTGTATGCGGACCTTTCCGCTGGCAGTGCGCTGCGGGCCCTGCAAGCCGATCCCGCCGTCGCGCGCGACCTGCTCATCCGCCACGCCGACCGGTTCCTCTTCGGCCGCGACTACTACGGCGGCGAATTGCTGCAGTTCTTGTCCGGCTTGGACCTTCCGCAAGACGTGTGGAGAAAGATTGCCTGTGAGAACGCCGAGCGGCTTATCGCGGAGGCGGGGCGTGGAGCGTCCCGTTAGTAGCGGCGAGTGCACCCGCTGCAGAGCCAGTCAGGTGACGACTGAGCCGCTGCGCGGCCAATCGCTGCGACGGGTCAGTGATCGCGGCGAGACGGTTAGGCGAGGTGCTGCTTGCCCTTTTCACGCCGGCGGTCAAGCCGTGCCTGCTCTTCATTTAGCGGAACATGCGACGAGGGTGCCTCACAATACAGCCTGGGGCTGTCCCGAAAGTGCATTCGGGACAGCCCCATGGCTCCAATTGAAGGGTGGCAGCCAGCCGTCTCTGTCTGTCTCTTCGCGTTTTCACAGCTAATGAGGCTGGGCATAGTTTCCAACGGCCGGTCACTAGTGGGCAGAGGCGCACAGCTTCCTCCCGGAACTCTACCGGGTACCCTTGTCTGCCTGCCATGATCTGACACCCTCTCCTAGCGTACTTTGCCCCGTATTGGATGTCCGCCGGATCGGGGCAAGCTCAGGGTCGATCTGCTTGCAAGGTGACCCAACCATGGGTCACAGGCCATGGTTGGTCACGTAGGTTGCGGCGGCGTAGGGTGCGGCGCCCGCGGCATCCAAGCTACCCGCGGTGTAGGCCGATACCAGATTCCAGTAGCAATCCGCGCCGCGGCTCCGTGACCCACTGGTGGGTCGCGGCAGCGGCAAAGTGACCCGCCAGTGGGATTCCCAGGGGCCAGAGTCTGCCGAAGAAGGGGGGTAGTCCCTCTGGCTCGACGTCACCGGATGGGGAAGTCCTGAACCGGATGTTTTGACGTTGACATAGTGCGCAAGAGGGGTTTATAATCGAGAGTACCCAACTATACCCTTGTGACTATAGTTGGTAAAAAAATACAGGAGGAAGAAATTCGCGCATGTCCCTAGAAGTGGGCAACATTGTGGAAGGCAAGGTTACCGGCATCACTAATTTCGGAGCTTTCGTGGAATTGAGCAACGGACAAACGGGTCTCGTCCACATCTCCGAGGTGGCCGATGCCTACGTGGAAAACATCAATGACTACCTAAAGGAGCAGGATGTCGTCAAGGTAAAGATCATTAACATCCGCGACGGCAAGATCGGACTCTCCATCAAACAGGCCGATCCGTCGTATCAGCCGCGAGAACCAAAGCGCGGCGGGCGGGGAGGGTTCCGGGGTAATCGCGGTCCGCGTTCTTTCGAGGACAAGTTGAGCCGCTTCCTGAAGGAGAGTGACGAACGCCTATCCTCGCTGCGCCGAAGCCAAGACTCAAAGCGGGGCGGCCGAGGGACAAAGCGCGATTTCCTGTAAACACGAATCGCTTGGAATCAAGTCACGCAACGCAAAGGGCAGTCTACGGAGCATCCCTGCCGGGGTGCTCTTTCCTTTTGTCCGGGGAACGGATAGACTGAATGGGAAGATCCCATGAAAGAGTTGATTCGCATCGAAACGCCTTGGGAGCCGCTGACTGACGAAGATTTTTCCATCGTCTGGGCGCAGCTTGGGCGCCGTCCCGAGGGTGCCATCGGTGTCGCCGTGCGCTGCCGCTACGGCCGGCCACAGGTGATCGCCTCGGCCCCTTTGCGCGTGGACGGCAAGGCGGTCACGCACCTGCCTACGGCTGCGGACGTCCGCTCCGTTTCCGTGTTTCCCACGCTCTATTGGCTCACGTGCCCCATGTTGCAGGCGGCCATCGGTCGCCTGGAATCCGCCGGCTGGATCGCCCGCTTGCGGGAAGAACTGGAGGCCGATCCGGCTGCGGCGCAAGAGCTCGATCAAGCCCACCGCCGCACGGCGCGCATGCGCACCGCGATGATTCCCGAGGCGACGTTGGAGCGGCTGCGGCGGGATTTTCCCGGGCAGGCCCGCGTGTTGACGGAGTCCGGCGTCGCCGGCATGCGCGACCGCCGCGACCGGTTTGCCGTAAAATGCCTGCACGCGCATTTCGCAGATTATCTGGCGACGGGCGAAAACCCCGTGGGGCGCCGGGTGTGGGCCCTGTTGACTTCAGGCGGCGTCGATCCCCGGGGGCTCGGCCCTTGCTTTGCCCGGAACAGGCAGTCTTGTCCCGGCAGCCCTCCGGATTTGGATGGACCGCAGGCCGTGATCGACGTAGGCAGCAACTCGGTGCGCCTGCTTGTGGCCCGGCGCGTGGAGGGCGGCTGGCAGCGGCTCGCGGAGGAGCTGATCACTACTCGCCTGGGCGCAGCCGTGGCCGAAAACGGCTTGTTGTCTTCGCAGGCGATTGACCGCACCGTGGAAGCGCTGCGGAGGCTCGCCGCCCAGGCAGCACGGTTCGGTGCCGCCAATCCTTTGGCAATCGCCACCAGCGCGGTGCGCGAAGCCGCAAATCGTGACGTGCTGCTCGTTCGGGCCTGGGAGGAGGCGGGCGTGCCCTTGCGCGTCATCTCGGGCGAAGAGGAGGGCGAGCTCTCGTTTCGGGGCGCGTTGACCGGCCTTCACGTGGCCGAGGATACGCCCGTGGTGATGTGCGATGTGGGCGGCGGCAGTACCGAGCTGATCGTCGGCGAGGGATCGGGGCGGGTGCAACACGTCTTTAGCTTGCCGTACGGCGCCGTGCGGCTCGCCGCACAGCAGGGGCAGCGAGAAGGCGTGCAAAGCGTCCTTTCTCGTTTGCGCTCCGATCTCGGCGAGGTCGTCCGAAAGGCTGCGCCGGACGTGACGTTTCGCGGCCGCGAGGCGACGCTGCTGTGTGTCGGAGGCACGGCGACGACCCTCGCCGCCTTGGACCTGCGTCTTTCCGAGTACGAGCCGGAACGCATCAACGGTTACGCGTTAACCGGAGAGCGGCTAGAGGACTGGCTCGACCGTCTGTGGTGGATGGACGTGGAGGAGCGCAAGCAGCTGCCGGGAATGCCCGCGGGCCGGGCCGACATCATGCCCTTTGGCCTCGCGATTTTGTCCGCGGTGGCCGGGGCGTGGAGCAAGTGGACCGGGGACCGGCTCGTGGTGAGCGACAACGATCTGCTGTACGGCGCGTTGCTTCGCCTGTAGAACGATTCGGGCATTGAGAAAGTGGGTATGCGTGGGAGGACTCCAATGCGCAAGCGGTCATTGTTCGTCTTATGTTTTGTCTTGGCTGTGGCAGTGCCGGCATTAGGCGTGAGTGATCCGCCGGAGGACGTTCAGCAAGGCGTCTCGGCGCAGATCGTCAGTATCAGCAGGACGGTTATTTACAATTACGATCACTTTGACGGGCCGGTGATCGTGTACGAGACGCCAAGGCCGCAGCTGACGGTGTCGATGCTGATTCAACCGGTCGACGAGCCAGCGCTACAGGATGTTTTTTTCGCAAAGGTGCAAGTAGACGGGAAAGACCGCAACTTCTAGTGGACGTGGCGCATCGTGACCCAAGGCGGACGACCGGCGTACGTGATCGACCTTCTACTCGACGACGTGGCGCCGACTTTTTGGCAGCGTATCGTGGGCCGCACCGTTTCACTGGAGCTGGAGCTGTGGTACGGCGTGGAAGTGACCGACGGGCACCGGTTGGTAGCCGAAAAGCGCCCGGCGTTTGCGTTTGAGCTGGACCTTCCCTAGCAGGCTGTAGCGAGGCTGGTGCCGGGAGCGGGACTCGAACCCGCACGGGGGGTTACCCCGGGAGATTTTAAGTCTCCTGCGTCTGCCATTCCGCCACCCCGGCAAGATGGAACCGTCCACCGTCTATAATAGCATAGGAACCGGCGGCTGAGAATCGGGCAAAGCCGAAAAGGCGGTTATTTCCTGTCCCCTTTCTCGAGGCAACGGAAGGGCGATCGTATGCGCATCGACGATCCCGTGCCAACCCTGCTTCGCTCACGCAAGACCGAGGACCGGCTGAAAGGCCTGCGGCTTCTGGCCGAAAAGCCCTGCGCCGGCGATGTAACCTTGCTCCTTCCCCTATTGTACGATCCTTCCCAGATCGCCGCCTCCCGGGCAGTACGGCTATTGGCCGACCGTTCGTACCACGCGGCCGTGCCCAAGCTGTTGGAACGCTATCGATGGTACCACGAAGAACCGGTAGCCCGCGACCCCGGCTGCACGGTGCGCAGCGAAATCGTTCAGGCCCTGGGCGTCTTGGCCGGACGTCAGGCGGTCGACGTACTGCGCCTGGCCGTGCGTACGGTGCAGATCGAGACCGTAGCAGGCGGTTTGGAGGATACGGCCACCGGACTGCGGGCCAACGCGGCGCTTGCCTTGGCGAACGTAGTGGGAGTGGAAGCCGCCACGGACCTTGCCATCCTGCTTTTTGATATGAAGCCGAATGTTGCCGTACCGCCGAGCGAAGCGCCCTACGCCAAAGTGGCAGCGCGAGCGGCGGCAGCCAGGGCCTTGGGCCAGGTGGGAGGACCGCCCGCGGAAGCGCTGCTCGCCGCCAAACTGGCCCACCCGGCCGGCGAGGTGCCCGAAGTGTTGGTGGAATGCATGGACGCGTTGGTTGCCGTGGGTTCCGCTCGCGCGCTGGAGCTCATCGCCCCTCTGCTGAGGCATAAGGAGCCGTACGTAGTAGCGGGAGCGGCTACGGCTCTGGCGGCTTCGCGGGCCCCTGAAGTAGCCGAGCTGCTGCACGACGCCGTAGAGTTCGCCGTGCACGATGCCCGGGAATCGATCATCCTCGCCCTCGCCGCACTGCGCAGCGATGCGGCATTGGTCCACCTTGTCGCCTTGCTGCAGCATCCCGACGGCACCGTGCGTGCCGCAGCCGCCGAGGCTTTGGACAGCTTTCCGGCGTCCGCCGTAGCGGAAGCGAGGGAGCGGGCTGAAGAGCCTTCTTAGCACGTCTCGCCGCGCGCACCAAAGACGCACCTCACCCGCTTTGCTCGACCGGCCGCGCCTCGTGCAACAGGTGTTTGCGGAGCACGAAAATGCTGAGCACAAGGACGGAGCCGACGACGATGAACACGGCGCTGTTGCCCAAGAAGCCGGCAATGACGCCGCTTGAGATGGGCCCTACCAGGCCGCCCAGCGTCTGGGCCGACGTCTGCATGCCGAACGCCCTGCCGTGGAACTCCTTATCGACCTCGGTGGCGATGATGGCCGCGGCGACGGGCCGCAGGGCGGCGATGAACAGCCCGTTCACAAAGAAGAGCGCCATGAACACGAAGATGTGTCCGGTGAGCCCGAGCAGGATGCAGGAAACGCCGCTGCCGACGAGGGACAGGAACACAACCCGGTAGACGCCGCGCGTCTCGCTCATCCGGACCCAGCGTGCAGCGGTTAAGACGACGGCGATAGCCGGCAGCATAAAGGCCGCGGCGACGATGCTCTCGCGCATGCCGGCGTACCATGCCGACGGATTGCGTGTTACCAAGTCCTCGATGTGAAGGGCCAGAATCGGTTGGATGCCGACCATGCCGATGGTAGCCACGATGTTGATGAAGAGCACGACCCAAAGGGTAGGTGACTGCCAGGCTAGTTTCATGTCGTCGAGGATGGTGGATCGTTCGGTTATGCCCTTTGGTTTGTGCCGTTCCTCCACCAACAAGGCGACGAGCAACGCGCTGACCAGCACGGCCGCCGAAGAGACCCGCATGGCGCCCCGGATGCCAAACAAACCGGCCATGGCGGCGCCGAGCGCGGGACCGAGCATGTTGCCCGCCGCTACGGCCGTCTGGATGCCGGCCATATAGCGCCCGGCGTATTGCTTCGGCGAGTTGGAAGCGAGGAGCGCGGTCGACATCGGGATGAATCCCGTCAGCGCACCGTTCAGAAAGCGGCAGACGGCTAGCTGCCAAGGGGCTTGCACTATGCTCATGAGGAAGTAGATCAAGGACAGAGAGACCCCGGCTCGCACCGCCATCGGCTTCCGCCCGAACCTATCGCTCATCCTGCCCCAAATCGGCATCATGATGAGGGCCGAGGCAAAGTGCATGCTAAAGACGAGCCCCGACCAGAATGTGACCGTCTCGGGAGTGGTCCCTAATTCGTTTAAGTATAAAGGAAGAAACGGAATGACCTGGTTCCAGCTGACCCCGGCGAGAAACGAGGTGAGGGCCAGCACGTACAGGTTCCGCCGATAGTATGGAATCACTGAGCTACCTCTTTCGGATCGACACTCCCTTTTATCTTAACATACACGCATTCCCGCCGCGCCGGACGGATGTCCTGGGATTTGACGGTTCGTTCTCAGTTGTCTGCATGTTCCCCTTTGTACGCCGCATAAAGGAGCTCGATCGGATGGACGACCCGCACGTTGAGACCCCGCCGGCGAATGCCGGCGGCGATTTGCAGGGCGCAGCCCGAGTTGCCGGTCGCCACGATATGCGCTCCGGTAGCCTCGATGTGGGCTATTTTCCTTTCAAGCAACCGCTCGCCCATATCCTGTTGCATGATATTGTACACACCGGCACTGCCGCAGCAGATATGGCTCTCTTCCAAGGGGACGAGCCGGAGTCCGGGAATTTGGGCCAGCAGTTGCCGCGGCTCGGAGAAGACACCTTGCCCGTGCAACAAGTGGCAGGCGTCGTGGTATGTGACGGTCGCGGGCAGCGGTCCCGGAGGTTCCAAGGTACGCTCGGCTAAGAACTCGCTCACGTCGCGCACCTTGGCCGAAAACGCGTTGGCCCGGGAATCGTCGCCGAAAAGCTCGCCGTAGTGCTTCATGGCGGAACCGCAGCCGGCGGCATTGACCAGTATCGCATCGAAGGAAGCGAAGACGTGGTCCCCGGGGGCGCATGCCGCGGCGAAAGCATCGAGCAGGGCGTGGGCGTGCCTGCGGGCCGTCTCTCGCGCTCCCGTATGCAGATGCAAGGACCCGCAGCATCCTTGTCCCTTCGGGATGATCACGTCGTAGCCGTTGCGTGCCAGTAC
>JAAYLA010000389.1 GCA_012522135.1 Bacillota bacterium
TGGAGGCCGTGTGTACACCCGGTGATCAAAGCCCATGAGATCCAGTAACTCATACACCCTGGGATCGGTGTCGTCGGGAAGGAACCGCCGTAGGCCTCGCTCGGAAGGAATCTGGAGGATGCACACGCTGCTGAGCACATCGAAAATCATGGTCATCGTCGGCCGTTGCGTCCAGCGGTTGCCCGGTACGAGGAAGGGCCGCTGACGCACCGCCAGCTCCTGGCGAATCTTGATCTCAATGTAGGACGCCACAATGAGTGCCAGCAGAAAAACGTAGGCCAGCGCTTCAGCCCGGCGCAGGGATTTCACGTAGATGTTGTCCACGATGTTGGGCCGGGACTTCAGGTTGCGAAACCGGGTTTCCACCGCGGTCTGCAACTTGTATTCCTCCAGGATGGCGGCATCGCTGTAGACGTCTTCCGGCTCGGTGGTGATCAGCACGAACGTACTGGCCTTGGCCTCCTCCATCTGCCGCTGCTCCTCGGTGGGCGGCAGCACCCGGGCGCGAATGGCATAGCGGGTGATGGTCGGAACAGGAGCGTCGCGACGAGGACGGCCGGGTGGCCGCTTGACAACCTCCTCAGCCACCACTTCCCCCTCGAGCCGGTGGTATCGGGGACGTCGCTCGTCGGCGAACTGGTCCCAGGCCTTCTGGGCATCTTCGCGGCAGTTAAAACGTTCCTTGCCCAGCTGAGCCACGGCCCCCTCCAGGGCGGCACGTTCCTCATCGATGCGCTTCTCCAGCGTTTTGAGACTGCGCTTGTCCTTGGAGCTGGAGTGGACGACGATGAACCGGTAGGTCCGGCCGTAGAGCTCGCCCGTGAAGGAGCACGAGCGGTACACCGCACCGTGGGGGCTTTCGGCCAGGCGTCCGACGAGCTCCCATCGGTCCTCCTCAAAGGCCCGCTCCTTGAACTCACCGGCCACCTTGTAGGTCTCAGGCAACCGGGAGACAAAACGCAGCCCGGCCCGGGCCATCTCCTCGAGGTTCTCGCGGGTGATGAGAGCCGAATCGGCCACATACAGCAACTCCACGGGGTCCAGAAAGCTTTGCTGGATCTCCCGGATGACCTCCAGGTTCCACTTCTTGTCGCTGGTGTTGCCGTCGTTGACCGTTGCCAGCAGCGGCAGACCTTCTTTGGAGACCACGAGGCCGTAGATGAACTGCTTGAGGTCCGGGCGGTGATCCTTGCTGTAGCCGTGGGTGATGTTCAGCAGGGGACGATCGGGGTTCTCACGTTGAAAGTCGCGGTCGCTCTCGGTGCCCTCGAACTCTCCCTGCAGGCTGATGCTGGTCGTGTCGGCATGGACGGAGCGGATACCCAGCGGCAGACGCCGCACCGCGGCCAGGGCCACGGTGTGCACCAGGCGCCGCAGCTCGCCGGAGGCGTGCAGGCGATCGAGGGTGCGGGCAAAGCCGTCGTCGTTGAGGTCCTCCACGGTCACCGGTTGGTCAAAGAGCAGACCAAGGTCGAGGTGTTCGTAGAACTCCCAGACCCGGTACAGGGGTTGGCGATGACAGATGATGTTGATGATGAGAGCAACGACACGGGTGCCGGGTGAGAGCTTCCACTGCTTCTGGTCCCATTCGACCATGCGGTTGACCTTGTCGGCAATGCCAAGGTCCCGGCAGACCTGAGCGATGAAAGCGGTGGCCCCGACCACCTTCGCACGGATGTCCGAGAGCCTCATGTCGAGAAA
>JAAYLA010000222.1 GCA_012522135.1 Bacillota bacterium
AGAACAGGCCCGCTGCCTGCACCGGAAGCACGTCGGTAGCGGCGATGCGGTTCACCACCAGGCCGACGCCGTCGGGCCGCGTCACCTGAACGAGCACATCGCCCGCGGCGCCCGCCGATGCCATGGCCAAGCACACCACGCTAAGGAACCCGATCACCCGCAACAGCCGACGACGCATCGCAACTCCTCCTTCTTCTTACAAACGTTCAAAGTACACGGGGCCGGTGATCTGAGCACCTTCCACCGTAAATTCAGCGGCGGAGTCGACCGGCACGAAGATCCGGTACGCCCTACCGTCGGCAAATCGCACTGTGGCTCCGGCGCCTCGCTCCGTCTCCGCCGGTTGCCACGGCGCGACGATAACCTCCGGCACAGCGCCCTCCGGTACCGGATACAGCACGTAAATCAGATGCTGCACGCCGCGGCCCGCAACGGTGTACGAAGCGGTGGGAACGGGCCGCACCGTGCGATCGCCGTCGCTTACCCAGCCTTGGACGAACGGCTCCTCTTGTCCCCGCACGATGTTGAGCTGCGGCTCGGCCGTAGGCGACGCTGCGAAGATGCCGAGGTTCGCTCCCGCCCGGAAGGTGGTGCGCACGGCCAGCCCCTCCACTTCAACTTCCGGCGCGTCGATGTGGAACAAGGACTCGTACGTGTGGGAAGCGTGGTCTTGCGGCAGGAAGGTGTCCACCATTACCCAAAAGTCCCGGCCCGCGCCTTCCTTTACGTACAAGATCGCCCGCCGGTGCGTTGCGAGCCACGCCACGTCGGGCCCGAAACCTTCCAGCTCGCTGCCGTAGCTCCCTTGGGCGAACTCCCATTCCGGCGTCAACACCCATACGTGATCGGCGGGTTCGTCGCTGACGAAGGTTTCGCTGCTCAGCCTGCGGTTTTGGCCCAGGCCGTCCACGAAGGCCACGTTGTGCGCGTAAGGACTGATCACGTACTGCCGCCACTGCGAACTGTCGTACGTGTAGTTGCCCGCATCGACGATGAAGGGCCGGCCGTAAGCGTGCAGGATAAACGTGAGCTTATCTTCGTGCTGGTGACCGTAGCCGAAGGGCCCCACGTCGAAGGCCAGGTAGCGCGCGTGGGCACTCCAGTCGCTGCGTTGGACCAAAAAGCCCGCATAGGGGAACGCATACGATGTGTGCTCGGGCTCGTCTCCGGTGGAACGGTTCATCGCCGCCCACAGGAAGTCCGTGCGGTCAGGGAACAGCTGGTACGCGGTCCAAAGGTGGCCTTGTACGCCGCCGCTTGACGAATCGTTGAAGGGCGGCAGGTGGCCTGAGGGCGTCATCATATAGAGATTGAAATCGTACATCTTTTCGAGCTGCTCCATATATCCGTCCGGCAACTCGTATCCGGCCAACCGGGCAAGGCGCACGATGCCGACGAAGTTGCTCAAGGCCACGTTGTGGTAGCCTGGCGCGAGTTCGTACTGGGCCCCGTCGGGATACACCTGGCTCTCTAGTTCCGCGCGCATCCTCTCTGCGGCAAACCGGCGCCACTCGGCGGCTTCCTTAAATTCGGGAAAGAGCACGCCCACGTGGTACAGGCCGTTCATCTCCATGGTGAGCCAGTTGCCGCCCGTGTTGTGGGTCATCAGGTACCGGGCGTGCTCGACCATGCTGCGCACCATGGTCACGATTGCATCGTCGGTGAAGCTAGGCGAGGGCAAGAACAGGAGGAACGTGTCGCCCCAAATTTGCATGCGGATGCCCGCTTCGATGGTGCGCCAGCGGGAGCCCGCGCCTTGATCGGCCCACAGCGGCGGCGGGTTTTTTTCTACCCAATCGGTCATCTGCTCGACGAAGGCTTGCGCATAGCGTTCATCGTGCAAGAACCGGTACGTGCGCCCCAGGGAACGCCAGAAATGGTGCCGGTTGAACTGCCACGTCCACTCGTTGTTCGCGGCGTAGGGCGAATCGGGCTCCCGGGTCGGGTTGTACGCCCAGTCGATTTCGCCTTCAAACGTGTGGGCAATGCCGATGACGGTGAAGCGCTTGTTCAAGGCATCGTTGGCCGCCGTGATATCTCCCGCGCCCGGCGCCGATCCGCCTAAGGGGTCATCGGGATCGAAGTACCAGCCGGGCTGCTCGCGCTCACGGAGATACCGGGCAAAAGCCGCGCGCGCCGCAGACCAGTCTGCCGCCTCTACCGCTGCCCGCACCGCTTCCATTCCGGGCAAGGTCAAATCCAAAGCGGCAAACAGTTCGGGATCGGTTAGACGCATGCCGAAAACTCCTCCCCGTACCAGCTCCACCCGGGTGCCAGGGGACAAATTTTGCGCGACCCAGATCCGAGCGGAGCCGTGGCCCGAGATAACGTAGCCGTTTTCGGGAATCGCTAAGGGCGTGCGTTCCGTATAGCCGCGGACCTCCACGACGACGCCGCCTTCGACCGCGACTTCGTAGCCCCACTCATTCGTCGTCGTGTGGGTACCCCATTCCCGGGTGTAGATAATGAGCTGATCTGCGCCGCGCCCCGTATTGATGCCGTGGATGGGATGGACGGCGTTGTTTTCCGTGACGACCATGGTCGGTTCGACGGTGCCCAGCACGCGGGCGTCGGGATCGGTGCTCCCTTCGTCACCTGCTTCTGCGTGAGCGTATGGTGCTGCGTAAGTTACGACGACTGCACAAAGAAACACGAGAATCGCTCGCCGAATCAATCCCCGCGGCATAGCCATCCTCCTTCCCAAAACACGGCCGCAGCGTGGGATGGAACAGCCGCCCATCCCACAGCCTCGGCCAACGCAACCTTCCAGACCGCCTACGGGTACCGGATTACTGCCACGCCTCCCGCAACATCTGGTTGATCACGGACTCCACCGACATGAGCGCCGAGCGGGCGTCCTGCTGGCGCGTGATGATACTCTGGTGTGTCGCCCGCAGCAGGGGATCGATCTTGTCGTACGCGGGCGTCATGCGGGCCTCGATGACGGCATTGTACATTTGTGCCTGCTCCGCCAAGATTTCCACACGCAGGTCGGGGCCGTAGATGGTCTTTTGATGTTCCATCCAGGGTACGAGGTTGTCGACGTTGCTTGGGATGGCGCCGGCCGCGTACGCGTAGTCAAAGTTGGCCTGGGCATTAAAGGTGAGCCACTTAATCAATTCCCAGGCGTTTTCCTTGTTTTGGGAAGCCGACAAGATGCCGTAACCGATTGGGAACAGCACGCCGGCCGGCTTTTCGTCTTCGTACTGGAACCACGGCATGAAGTCCCAGTTTACGGGCTGGCCCTGCATGCGGGGGACGATCCAAGTACCGACCCCTGCCATCCCGTCGCGACCGGACTGGAAATTCGGATGTCCGCCCTGACCGCCGTTCGGGTTGAGCACCTGGTCTTCGTAGGCAAGCTCGACGTAGGTTTCGTACGCAGTGATGGTCTTCTCCGACGTGCCGAGGAAGGTCAACAGGTCATCCGAAAGCCAGCGGCCGCCGAAGGCATAAGGAACGGTCTGCCATTCCTCCGCCGTAGGCCAACCAGCGATGCCCCACGCGGTAATGCGATCTCCGTCCCACGTAGTGAGCCGGCGCGCCGCTTCGCGCAAGTCGTCGAGCGTCCAGTCGGGCCCTGCGTTCGCCGGAGGCTGGGGCAGGCCGGCCATTTCGAACCGGTCGCGGTTGTACATCCAGACCATGCCGGAGCTACCGTAAGGCATGATGTACTGTTTGCCGTCGTACTTCAACGCGTCGGCGAAGGCGGGCAACACCTGGTTCATGTCGACGCCGTCCCGCTCGATATAAGGATCCAAAGGCGTGAGCATGCCGTTGATCGCGTACTGACCGAATTCCGTACTGACGCCCGAAACGATGTCAGGCGACAGGCCTGCCGCCGTCCAGACGACAATCTGCTCCCACTTGCCGGCGATGGCGCTGCCGCCCGTGGGGACCACTTCGGCAGGAATGCCCGTCTCCTCCGTAAAACGCTCGAGCAAAGCCCGGTAAGCCTCGAACGTGCTGGTCGCGCCGTGCACCGCAAAGCGTACCGGCTCCTGGCTTTGGGCGCATGCGGCCCCGGCGGAAAGCACCACGATGAGCAACACGACCGTCCCTTTCCAAACACGCATAACGGGGATACCTCCCATCTGGCATGATTTCGACCTATTGGAACGCGGCTGAATTGGACCGTTCCAACACTTGGCCCGTTTCAATATTTCAGTCATCACCTCCGGTTTCCTCCCAACGCGCGTCAAGTACCAGATGCCTGACTTCCCGCACGGTGCCGTGGGCAACAACAGGAACGCGAAACGAAACGAACGAAGTAGGCCTTCAAGGAGGATGGGTATGGGGCGCACGCATCGGAACGTGACCATTCGCGATGTAGCAAAGGCTGCGGGAGTGTCGAAATCCACCGTCTCGCTCGTGCTGCAAGATAGTCCGAAGGTCGCTCCTAAGACGCGCGAGCGGGTTTGGGCGGCTCTCGACAAGCTCGGCTACATCCCCAACGCCGCGGCCCGTACGCTCGCGCAAGGGCGGACCGGGGTGATCGGACTGGCGACGGTCAATTTCAATCAGAAGCTGACGGAGCGCATTTACTTTTCGGGGATCATGGGCGCTTTGTTGGAAGTTCTGGCCGAGCACAAATACCACATGATGATCTACAACGCCGCGGTCCCTTTGCAGCTGGCCGTCGACGGCATGCTGTTCCTGAGCGTAAATGTGGACCATCCGCTCGTCGATCAGGTGAAGCGAGCACGGCTGCCGTACGCTTTCTTGAACCGCCGCACGACCGACGCCGAAACCCCCTATGTCTCCCACGACTTCGCCGCCGGTGGGCGTCTGGCCGCGGAGCACTTCATCGAGCTGGGACACCGGCACGTGGGGGTCCTGACGTGGCGGCCGGGGATTCCTCCTCACAAGGAAAGGCTTGCTGGGTTCCAAGGCGCCCTTGCGGAAGCCTACGGCGGGGGAGCGACGTGCACCGTGATCGAGGCAACCGATCTCATGCCTGCGGCTGGATACAAGGGCGCGATGCGGATGCTGAGCGGCCCGGCGCGTCCCACTGCGGTGTTCGTTTCCAACTACGAGCTATTGCCCGGCCTGCTCGACTGCTGCCGCGACCTGTCCCTCCGCATTCCCGGCGATCTATCCGTCATCTGTTTCGACGATCCGTGGGCCGCCGGCGCCATGGACCCGCCCATCACCGTGGTACGCCCGGCCAGCGAGGAAGTGGGCCGGCTCGGGGCGGAACTAATCGTCTCGCTGGTGGAAGGCAGGCAAGGGAGACCGGCACAAACTCTGATATCCCCTCGCCTCATCGTCCGGGAATCGACCCGGCCGTTCGACCACCGGCAATGAGAGAAAGGCTCCCCAAACGGCGTGCCGCCGCGGGGAGCCCGGTTCGCGTACAAGGCTTCCTTACTCGGTCTCGTCGGTCACGGGCGCAGCCTCGTCCACGGACTCGAGGCTTTGACGTCGCAGCTCGTTGTAAGTACGGATAACGTCACTCGTCACGTCGACTCCGAGCCTGTAATAAAGGGTAGCATTGGCTTCCAAAATGACGTCGTACCCGTATTGCTCGGCGAAAAATCGAATGACCTGGAAAATCTCGTCGAGCAGTGCCTGCTGTAAGCTTTGGCTCAGCTCTTGAATGTGCGCCTCGTACGTGTCGAAGCGGCTAAAGTATTCCTCAATCAACTGATCGATCTGTGCTTGCCTGGCCTCCCGGTCAGCTTCGGCAAGTTCGTCCCCCGCTTGCTGCAGCTCCCGCTCAAGGGCATTTATTTGAGCCTCCAGCGCGTCCAAGTCCGCCTGCAGCTCTGCGATGAACTGGTTTAGCTGGTTATTCGCGGCAATGCCCGCATCGGACTCGTCGAAAACCCGAGCCACGTCGACTACGCCCACTTTGATCTGAGTGCTCGGCGCCAAGCTAACGACCTGCGCATTCGCCGCACCCGCCACAATGATCACGAACAGCAACCCCAAGACAACGTTGGAAAACTTCCGCATGACCGACTCTCCTTCGATTGTGCCTTTGACCGTCGCCACGCGGGGCACCCCCAGTGTAACCGCAATTGGAACCGCGATGCGGCAAGCCCAGACCCACCGGGCGCCGGTCAAGCTAATGTTCCCCGCGGGAGGGCGGCAGACCTTCTTTCACGGCCCGCGGCAACAGGACACTTGTCCCGCCGCACCATGTGACCTTGATCCCGTTAGTATTCAACTTTCGTTTCACAATGTGTGTAAGATTACTTTCACACGCCATGTATATACTTCAAATTACGTTGCGAGTTGCAAAGTCAATACCGGTCGTTTGACTGCGGGAACAACCAAAGGAGGAAAAAGTGATGAAGAAGCTGTTAACGTTGGCTTTAGCTCTCGTACTGCTCCTCAGTGGAACCGCCACGGTTGTTGCCTCTGAATTGGACAGCGCGGACGTGGACGTCGTCTTTACCGTAGAGAAGTACGCCGTGATCGAGGGCCTCGAGGATGCCAGAGTTGAGTGGAGCTTCGACCGGCCCGGTGCAGCAATTCCAGA
>JAAYLA010000223.1 GCA_012522135.1 Bacillota bacterium
ACGTCGAGGAGATCGTCGACAATCTGGAAGGCAACGCCAAAATGCCCGGCGAACTCAGTGAGCCTTTCGAGCGTTTCGCCGTCGGCGCCGGCCCGCAGCGCGCCCGCCCTCGTACTCGCCCGGAAGAGAGCCCCCGTCTTGTGCGTATGGATGTACTCCAACAGCCGGGCGTCAGGAGGACGTGCTTCGGCGTCCAAGTCGGCGACTTGCCCGCCCACCATACCCTCCGCGCCGGCCGCTTGTGCGACCTCTTGTATAATGCGCACGGTATTGTCCCAGGACACGCTCGCCACCACGGGCAGTGTCGACAGGAGCCAGAACGCTTGCGTCAACAGGGCGTCGCCGGCCAGCACGGCGATGCCCTCCCCGAAGACTTTGTGATTTGCCAGTTTGCCCCGGCGATAGTCGTCGTCGTCCATGCAGGGCAGATCGTCGTGGATCAGAGAATAGGCGTGGATCATCTCGATGGCACAGGCGACGGGCATTGCGCGCTCCCGGTCGGCACCGCAAACGTAGGCGGATTCGATGACGAGAGCGGCCCGTAGCCGTTTGCCTGCGCCTATCACGCTGTACTCCATGGCTTCGCGCAAGACGCGGGCCTCGGGCTGCACCCGAGGCAGGTAGCCGGCCAAGCCTTCGTCGACGCGCGCCGCGACCCACTGCAAATACTCGTTTAGCCGAGCCGATGCTCCCTCAAAAGGCATGCACTCAGTCCTCTTTCACGATTTCCTCCGACCGGAACGGTGCGGTGATGGGCCCCTCGTTCCCGACGCCGAGGAGTACTTCGATCTTCCCTTCGACGGCATCGAGCCGCTCGGAACAGATCCGGGCAATGCGCACGCCCTCCTCAAAAAGCGCCAAAGATTCTTCCAGAGGCACATCTCCCCGCTCTAGGGTGCGGACAATGGCCTCTAGCCGCTCCATATGTTTCTCGAAGGGAATTTTTTCTTCCGGCAGGCCTTGTTCTACGGGCTCGGTCGCCATATCGTGAACCTCCGTTCCTCAAAGCGGCAATTGTGCCTGTTTCACCTCATCAGCCGGTACGTTCCCGTCCTTGTCCGTGCGACGGGTGACCCGCGCGGGAATCGTACCGTTTGCTACCTGAATCAGAAGTCGATCGCCTTGGCGCACGGAGTTTGCGTCCCGCACGATCTCCCGCGTGTCCTCGCGGGTACAAATGGCGTATCCCCGCGCCAAGGTAGCCAAGGGACTCAGCGAATCGAGTTTGGCGGTCGCAACCTGCAGCCTTTGCCGGCTTTTCTCCAAGGCTGCAGCTGCCTGGCTTCCTGCGCGCTGCAGAAGGTCGTCGATACGCTGCCGCCTCTCACGCAACAGCCGGTCGGGCTGGGTCAAGGCGGGACTCTGTACGAGCAGCCTGAGCCGATCGCGATGGTGCGTGACACGCCGCTTGAGGGCGAGGCTCCCCCTGCCCATGAGATTGGTTAGCGTTTCCCGCAGCGAACGCAGCTCGGGCACGGCCACTTCGGCAGCGGCAGAAGGCGTCGGCGCCCGGTAATCGGCCACGAAGTCAGCGATGGTAAAGTCCGTCTCGTGGCCGACCGCCGAGATCGTAGGGATGCGGCTCGCGAAGATCGCCCGGGCGACGGACTCCTCGTTGAACGCCCACAGCTCCTCGAGCGAACCACCGCCTCGACCGAAGATGATCACGTCGGCATCCAAATGCTGCGCATCGGAAAAGGCCTGACAAATGCTAGGCGCCGCCTCCTCGCCTTGAACGACGGCCGGTATGATGATCAAGTTGACCGTCGGGTTGCGGCGCCGGGTGACGCTGATCATGTCACGCACCGCCGCGCCGGTAGGCGACGTGATGATCGCCACGGTGCGCGGATAAAACGGCAGCGGTCGCTTTTGGGCAAACAGTCCCTCTGCTTCCAATTTCGCCTTGAGCTGCTCAAAGGTTAGGTATAGCGCACCCTGCCCCGCCGGCACCGCTTCTTCAACGTAGAATTGGTACTCGCCGGAGGCCTCGTAGACGCTGACGGAACCCCGTACGAGGAGCGTGAGGCCGTCCTCAATCTGAAACGTGACGGCCTGGGCGCGGCTGCGGAACATCACGGCCCGCAGGCGGCTGCGGTCGTCTTTTAGGGTGAAGTAAAGGTGGCCCGACGAAGGCCTGCGAAAGTTGGACACTTCACCGCGCACCCAAATGTTTTGGAGCGCAGGTTCGCCTTCCAACGTTCCCTTGACGAGACTGGTCACTTCGCTCACCGAGAGGGCCACAGGGCTCTCCGTCACCGACAGGTCCTCCTCTGCATCCTTACGATTCCGCTACCACTTCGACAAAGGGCGCGGCCGGACCTGCCCTGACCCACGGCCATGCCGTGGCTCTCGGCGCACCAACGCGACGAGCCGCCCCTTAGGGGCGGCCGCACCTCATCGCCGGTGGTTCGAGTAGCGACAGACCTCAGGTCGGTAGGTGATCCCGGTTCGGGGCATCCACTGCGGGGCGGTTGTTCCGGGTAACCCAAAGTTCGGCTAAATAGCCCGCCGTCGCACCGGCAGTCATCCAGGCCGCGTAACCGAGTTGGGTAAAATGGCCGGTGACCAGGCCGACCAGCACACCGACGGCCATGCGTACCCACATCCCCCGCTCCCTCCTCAGCCCAGCAAGGATTCTTCCCATTCATCCTATGGGAGGGACGACTGCTTCATTCCGAAGGGCGGGCCAACCGCTCACGGACGACATTGCCGAGGATGCCATTGATAAACCGTCCCGAATCGCGGTCGCCGTACAATTTTGCTAGCTCGACCGCTTCGTTCACCGCCACGCTGGCCGGCGTCTCATCGGCAAACAGCAGCTCGTAGACGGCCATGCGCAAGATGTTGCGATCGACGTAAGGCATGCGAGCAACGCGCCAGTCGACCGCGTACTCCTCGATGATCCGATCGATATCCGGCTGATGCTGCAGGGTTCCCAGGCACAAAGAGGCGGCAAAGCTACGGGCGTTCTCGTCAAGCCCGAGCTCGTCCGCGTTGTAACGGATTGCGTCATGGACATCGCTGTGTCCCACTTCAACCTGAAACAAAACGCGCAGCGCCGCTTCGCGTGCCAATCGCCGACTCAAATTGATAACCTCTCCCTTACACCGCAAAGCTCCGGACGACGGGCGTGCGTCACCGCCTCCGCCGTGTGAAGTAGCGCAAGATGCCGTCGGGCAGAGGAGGTGCGCCGGCGTCGACCCTCGCGCCCACCGCATAGCCTGTCACAAGGATGAGAAAGACAACCAAGGCCCGCCAAAAGCCGAACGCGAGGAACACGACGCTCAGGAAGAGGGCTGTCGCAACCCCGAAAATTCTCCATTTGTTGTTCCATAAAGCTTCGAGGATGCGATGGATCGACTCCATAGCGTGACGCCTCACTCGACCCGGGCTTTCGGTTGTCCGACGACGTTACGCACTTCAATCGCCACGTCCGTGACTAAAAGACCGGCCATCTCGCGCACCGCCCGTTCCACGCGCGCTTGCACCTCGTCGGACAGCTCCGGGATTTTCACGTCGGGCAGCACGTTGAAGGAGACGCCGACGCCGACGCCTTCACCGTGCGCACGAATCGAAGCCTCTACGTCACGGACGCCTTTTACCTCCTGTGCCGTGCGCGTGACCAGATTCTCCAGGGCCCGGAACTGAATATGCACGCTGCCCAGGCTCGTATCGCGCACGATACTGCGCGCCTCGGGCTGCGCCAGCGACTGTGTCACCAAGTACCAGGCGACGAGCAACAACAACAAGGCACCGATACCCGCCTCGATTCGGCGCTGGGTGAGGAAAGCCGCGGCCGTCTCGAGGGGAGAAGGCTGCCAGCCGAGGGCGGACAGGGCGGCTATCAGTCCCAAGGCGGTCAAGACGACGGCGGAAAACACGATGGCAATGCGGTCGATCGTGCGCACGGCGATTGTACTCCACTCCTCATGCACCCAGGACAGGCCGCTATTTTACCCTAGCCTCTTCGACGCGCTCTTCCTGATGGAAATGGACTCCCTGCACGTGGACGTTGACTTCAACGACTTGCAGTCCGGTCATCGTTTCGATGGCCCGCTTCACGTTCTCTTGGATATGGTAGGCGACGTCGGGAATTCGCACGCCGAAGTCGACGACCACGAACAGATCGACGGCGGCCTGAGCCTCGCCTACCTCGACCTTCACGCCCTTGGCCAGATTCTTGCGGCCAAGCAGCTCGGCAATGCCGCCGGCGATGCCGCCGCTCATGCCGGCTACGCCGTCCACCTCGACGGCTGCCAAACCGGCAATGACTGCCACGACCTCGTTGGCTATCCGCACATCCCCAAGTTCGTTGCGCTCATTTCTCTCCGTCACGTTCGCGCCTCCCTAACCATCGCACGTGCTTTATCCTTCAGGTGTTGCCACAACCAGCTCTTGCATATACTTTGCCAAGAAGTCGGTGGCGACCTCACCTCGCCGGAACCGCTCGTTTGCCATGACGGCCCGGTGAAAATCGATGTTCGTCTTGATTCCTTCAATGGTTAATTCGTCAAGGGCACCTTGCATCCTGCGAATCGCCTCGTCGCGGTCGGCACCGTAGGCGATGACCTTAGCGATCAGCGAGTCATAGTAAGGCGGCACTTGAAGACCGGTGTAGGCTGCGCTGTCGACGCGGATGCCCAGGCCCCCCGGGGGATGGTAAAACGTGATTGTGCCGGGCGAGGGGCGAAAGTCGTTTTGCGGGTCTTCCGCGTTGATCCGGCATTCGATCGCGTGACCTTGCCAGCGGATATCGCCCTGCGAGTAGCGCAGGGGCTCACCCGCCGCAATGAGGATCTGCTCCTTCACGATATCGACCCCGGTGACGAGCTCCGTGACCGGATGTTCGACCTGGATCCGGGTGTTCATCTCCATGAAGTAAAAGTTGCCGCTTGAATCGACCAAAAACTCCATCGTGCCGGCATTGTAGTATCCTACCGCCTTGGCGCCCCGCACTGCCGCCTCGCCCATCCGCCGGCGCAAAGCGGCGTCGATGAAGGGCGACGGGGCCTCCTCGATGAGCTTTTGATGGCGCCTTTGAATCGAGCACTCCCGTTCGCCGAGGTGGATCACGTTGCCGTGCTCGTCGGCTAAAATCTGGATCTCGATGTGGCGCGGCGACTCGATGTACCGTTCCATGTAAAGGCGGTCGTCCCCGAACGCAGCTTGGGCTTCGCCCCGTGCCACGGGCCACGCCCGGCGCAGCTCGTCGCGGTCCGCCACAAGGCGCATGCCTTTACCTCCCCCGCCTGCGGCGGCCTTGAGCATGATCGGATAGCCAATATCGTCGGCAAGGGCCAAGGCTTCTTCCACCGAATCGACGGCTTGATCGGAGCCGGGTACCACCGGAACGCCGGCCTCTTGCATCATCTTCTTTGCCACGGCCTTATCGCCCATCCGCTCGATGGTTTCCACCGAAGGGCCAATGAATTTGATGCCGTGGGTAGCGCACATATCGGCAAAGTGCGCCTGTTCGGCAAGGTAGCCGTATCCAGGATGGATGGCGTCCACCTCGGTGAGGACGGCAGCGGACAAGATGTTCGGGATGTTCAAGTAAGACTGAGCCGACGGCCCGGGTCCTACGCAAACCGCCTGATCGGCCAGGCGCACGTGCAGGCTGTCCCGGTCGGCCTCCGAATAGATGGCAACGGTTTCAATGCCCAGTTCCCTGCAACTGCGCAGGATGCGCAGCGCGATTTCACCACGGTTCGCGATAAGGATTCGTCTGAACACGGTTACTCCTTCTCTAACACGAAGAGG
Organism: Bacillota bacterium; assembly: GCA_012522135.1. Lineage (GTDB taxonomy): Bacteria > Bacillota > Limnochordia > DTU080 > JAAYLA01 > JAAYLA01. The sequence continues at coordinate 5,761 of JAAYLA010000223.1, forward strand.
GGCTGTCCGTACTCGACGGGTTCGGCGTTTTCCACCAG
>JAAYLA010000224.1 GCA_012522135.1 Bacillota bacterium
CCTCTAGGTGGTGCAGGCGATCAACGGGAACCGGCGCTTCGGCCTCCAAGTCGCACGAGCCGTACGACCCGCCGCCGCGGCCGACACGTTGCATGATGGCGGCGTGCTCGGGATGGGCGCCGCTCGTTGGCGCGGGTCCAACGTTCGTGCTCCGTCGGCCTCTAGGTGGTGCAGGCGATCAACGGGAACCGGCGCTTCGGCCTCCAAGTCGCACGAGCCGTACGACCCGCCGCCGCGGCCGACACGTTGTATGATGGCGGCGTGCTCGGGATGGGCGGCGTAAAGCCGCCGCTCGTTGGCGCGGGTCCAACGTTCGCGGTTCGCCGGTGTACAGACCGTTCCGTGGCGGATCCAGAAAAGCGGCTGGGACCTACTATGCGACCCGCCAGGAGCGTCGGGCAACCGGATCCGTTCGCCTGAATTCCTTCAAGGGAACCGGCTGAATATGAGGTTTATCGCAATATGAGACGAGGGCCAGACCGGAAACGGAACCCAAAGGAGGGCGGTCGCGGGACGCCCGCTCCTGCACCGTTAGGCGGAGGTTGGCAACCGGTACGGGAGCGGGCGCATGCAGAGCGTCGGGATGGCCTAGGCTATGCCGTTCAATCCTCGGCCTCCATGAGGACCGGCAGGACGATGGGGCGGCGTTTTGTGCGCTCATAAAGGAAGCGGCTGAGGACGTCACGGGTTTGGTTCCGAATGGCGGACCAATCGGGCGGACTGCCGTTCGAGCGGGCGGCGACCAACTGGCGGATCTTGTCCCGCGCTTCCTCGATGAGGGATTCCGATTCCTTCATATATACGAAGCCGCGGGAGATGATCTCGGGTCCAGCGACGACTTCTCCGGTGCGGGGGTCTAGGGCTAAGACGGCGACGAAGATACCGTCCTTGGCGAGCTGCTGGCGGTCGCGCAGTACCACGTTTCCTACGTCGCCTACTCCGAGCCCGTCGACTAGCACGACACCCGACTCCACGCGGCCCGTCTTGCGGATCGAGTCGGCCGTCAGGACGATTCGGTCGCCGATGTCGGGAATGACGATGTTGTTCGCCGGAACTCCCACGCGCTGGGCGATCTTGGAGTGGGTATAGAGCATCCTATACTCGCCGTGGATTGGAATAAAATACTTCGGCCGCGTCAGGTTGAGCATCATTTTGAGCTCCTCCTGGCTCGCGTGACCCGAAACGTGCATGCCCGAAATCTGCTGGTAGATCACTTCGGCCCCTTTCCGGAACAACATGTCGATGGTGCGGCCGATGTATCGCTCGTTGCCGGGGATGGGATGGGCCGAGATGATCACCGTGTCTCCGGGGCGGATGTCGATGCTGCGGTGCTCGCCCGTCGCCATGCGTGTGAGGGCCGCCATAGGCTCTCCCTGGCTGCCCGTCGACAGCACCACCACCTCTTCGGGACGGTGGGATTCCAGCTGATCGATGGGTATGAGAAGTCCCTCGGGTATCGTCAAGTAGCCCAGCTCGGAAGCGATCGTCACATTGTTTACCATGCTGCGGCCCACTACGCACACTTTGCGGTTGTGGTGGAACGCTGCGTCGAACACTTGCTGGATGCGATGGATATTCGACGCAAAGGTAGCCACTACAATCCGGCCCGTGCTCTCGGCGAAGGCCTGCATGAGGCTGTCACCCACGGTGCGTTCCGAAAGGGTGTATCCCGGCCGTTCGGCGTTGGTGCTGTCCGAGAGCAGGCACAGCACGCCTTCCGATCCAAGCGCCGCAAAGCGTCCGATGTCGATCACCCGTCCATCGATCGGGGTGTGGTCGATTTTAAAGTCCGTGGCGTAAATAACCGCACCGAGGGGCGTATGAATTGCGATGTTCACTACGTCGGCTACGCTGTGGTTGACGTGGATAAACTCAACGTCGAACGCGCCGATCCGGATACGGTCGCCCGCCATTACTTCGATGAGCTCCGTCCCGCGCAACAGGTCGTGCTCCTCGAGCTTTGCCTGGACCAGTCCCAAAGTGAGACGGGTTCCGTAAACGGGTACGGCAAGCTGCTTGAGCACATAAGGCAACGCGCCGATATGATCTTCGTGTCCGTGGCTAAGGACGATGGCTTGGACCCGCGACGCGTTGTCCAACAGGTAAGAGATGTCGGGTATCACGAGATCGACGCCGAGCATCTCGTCGTCGGGAAACATGACGCCCGCGTCGAGTACGAGGATCTCGCCTTCATACTCGACGGCCCACATGTTCTTCCCGATCTCGCCAACCCCGCCTAGGGGAATCAAACTCACTTCTCGATTGTGCATACGAAAAAAAGACGCACCTCCGGCAGTAAATCTTGTAATCTCGAATCTTGCCTCGGTCAGCCTCTCGCTGCCAGGCTGTCCAAACGGCATATGATGAATGGGCCCGGACCTTGCATGGCCGCCTAAAAAGAAGAGCCCGCCCGCGAGGGCGGCGCCCAGTCGTCCTGTCTATTATATGACACTGCCGGAAGGAAGACAAGGGAATTTTCCTACAAGACAAATCGGCCGGCTAGAGAAGGGCCAAGGACTCGAGCACGCGGCGGATAGCGGCCACTTCTTCCGCTGTGGCCTCGCAGAGCGGGAGGCGCAGCGGACCCGCGTCGAAACCCATCAACTCCACCGCTTTTTTGACCGGAATCGGGTTTGTCGTAATGAACATCGCCTTGAATACCGGTAAGAGCTCCAGGTGGATCCGCAAAGCCTCGGACACCTCGCCTTGCTCAAAGTGGCGGATCATCGCCTGGATGCGCTCGCCGACCAAGTGCGACGCCACGCTCACCACGCCCCGTGCCCCGACTGCCAGCATGGGCAAGGTCAGCACGTCATCGCCGCTGTACAAGGCAAAGCGCTCGGGCGTGAGCCGGCGAATCCAGGCCGCCTGCTCCAGATCGGCGCCCGCTTCCTTTAACGCGACGATGTTGGGTACGTCCTGAGCCAGGCGTTGAACCGTCTCAGGCAGCATGCGCTGACCCGTCCGTCCCGGAACGTTATACAGCATCACGGGAAGGGACGTACTCTCCGCCACGGTACGGAAGTGGCGGTAGATCCCCTCCTGAGTCGGCTTGTTGTAGTACGGCACGACGAGCATGACCCCGTCTACCCCTATCCGTTCCGCAGCTTGAGTCAGCTCGACGCTTACTGCCGTCACATTCGTTCCGGTGCCTGCTATCACGACCGTCTCGGACCCCACCGCCTCGCGCACCGTACGGAAAAGCTCGATCTTCTCTTCAAAGGAAAGGGCCGGCGCTTCGCCGGTAGACCCTGCGACGACGAGACCGTCCGATCCACTCGCCGCCAGATGCCTGGCTAAGCGGGCCGCTTCGTCGAAGTTCACGCTGCCATCAGCTTTCATCGGGGTGATCATCGCAGTCAAGACACGACCAAGGGACACACCGCATCACTCCTTAAATGGCACGGCCTCGCGCTGCTGCTCGGCGAGGCAGAACTCCTTATGCAAGGCGCTGACTGCCGGCTGCACGTCGCCTTCACGCACGAGACATGAAATGTTGGCATGGGAATCGGATGTTGCGAGCACCTCGACGCCCGCGCTGGAAAGGGCACGCAAGACCCGGGAAACGACGCCCGGCACCCCGTGCATGCCGGCTCCTACCGCTGAAACTTTGGCACAGCCGGTCTCCAAAGCGTAGCGGAGCTCGAGCATGTTCAAGATGCGTTCGGTTTGGCGCCCTTGATCTCCTGCCACCGTGAATGCCACGCGCTCTCCGTTAATATGGATCATGTCGACGCTGATCCCTGCCGAACCGAGCCGGTCGAACAGGTCCAGCAGCCCTTCGTCCGTCTTCCCCGCTTCCACCTTCACGTATGTCTGGTTGCGCACGCAGGCTATGCCCGTCACCGTCCGGTCAGGGTACAATACGGCGCCCGGACCTTCGGAAACGGCACTTGATATTAGGGTGCCCGGGGAACCGGATCCGTTGCGCCTTACCCGGATGGGCACCCGGCTCGCCATGGCGACCTGCACGGCCCGGGGATGGATCACCTTGGCGCCGAGGTGGGCCAGTTCTACCGCCTCGCCGTACGTGACGTTACGCAACGTGGCGGCTTCGGGGACGATGCTCGGATCGGCGGTCTTGATGCCGTCGACGTCGGTGTAAATCTCGATCAGCTCGCACCCGAGCGCAACGCCGAGCACCGCTGCCGCCGCGTCGCTGCCTCCGCGGCCCAACGTCGTGATCTCGCCGTCCGCGGTCGCTCCTTGGAAACCGGTGACGACGGGCACCTGGCCTTCTTCGAGCAGAGCCCGGACCGCTTCCGGACGCACCGCCAGCACCGTAGCGCGCCCATGCTGACCATCCGTCATGATGCCGGCCTGGGCTCCTGTCAGCACCGACGCGGGAATTCCTTCCGAGCGCAAGAGGCCTGCCAGGACTACGGCGGCTATCACTTCGCCGCAAGACACGAGCAGATCCAGCTCGCGCAGGGGAAGATCGGGGGTATCCGAGACCAGGTCGAGCAGTGTATCGGTCGCATACGGATCACCGCGCCTGCCCATCGCGGATACGACGACCACGGGAGCATATCCCTCTTCGCGGGCCGCCCGAACATGGCCGACGACCGCGGCCCGGCCCGGACCGTCTGCGAGGGAAGTGCCGCCGAACTTTTGCACGAGGATTCTCATTTCGGGTCCATCATCCTTCAGCGCACGGGGCGTCGCGCGCGCTCGATCAAGATGGGTTGGAGCTGTCTGCCTTCCAGGGCCGCGGCGATCGTTTCGGGAATCAGATCGAAGGCGGCAACGCAAGAGTTCGGCTTGACTTCGGGGTTATCCTGGCCGAACGGCACGAAGTAGACGTTCTTTGTATTGAGCAAAATTGACAGATTGCGAGCGTTGTTGCCCAAGGCGTCGTTCGTTGAAACGGCCAAGACGACGGGGCGCAGATTCCTCAGGGTGCCCTTGGCCGCCATCAGGACCGCGGAGTCAGTGAACGCGTTGGCAAAGCGCGCCAGGGAGTTGCCGGTGAGAGGTGCGATGACGAAGCAATCGAACGTCTTTTGCTGGCCCGTGGGCTCGGCATCTACGATGGAGGTGATGGGCTCATTTCCTGTGATCTCGGCCAGAAGCTTGGCCAAATTCTCTCCACTTCCGAAGCGAGTCGTCGTGGTGACCGCAGTGTGGGACATCACGGGAATCACCCGCGCTCCTGCCGCCAGTGTACGCTCAACTTGCGGGATCACCTCGTCGTAGCTGCAGTGGGAACCCGTCACGCCCCAGCCTATCGTCTTGCCGTCGAGTCGCATGGTGCATGCCCCCTACCGTAAGGTCCGGAAGATTGCGCAGCCGGACGCACCACGACGGTTACATGCACAGTTTGTAGAGAAGCGGAGGAACGCACCGGGCTAGGATTTCGCCGGCCGTCTGAGGAGCGACGCGCCCGGGCAGCCCAAGTTCCAAGAAGGCTTTGATTCCAAGGGCGCGGGCTGCTTCGAAGTCCGTTCCGCCCGGCGCCGATGCGATGTCGATTATGACGCTTTCGGGGTCAAGTTGCGCGAGGAGAACGCGGTCGAGCACACGGGCCGGCACCGTGTTAAAGATCAACCGGCATGTGGGCAGTACCGTGGGCAAGCGCTCCCAGGGCACCGGATGAGCCCCCAACTCGTAGGCACGGGCCAACTGCCCCGGGTTGCGGGCGACGACGTGCGTCCGGGCACCGAGGCCCACTAACATGCGGGCTAACGTTACGCCGCAGCGTCCGAAGCCAAGGACAGCCGCGCACGTGCCGTGGATCGTGACGGGGAGTTCCTCCATGGCTCGTTGGAGGGCGCCCTCCGCCGTCGGGATCGAGTTCAGCGTCGCGATTTCGTCGACTTCGGCGAGTTCTACGACGGGAATGCTGAACTCCTGCGACAGGGAGCGGATGAGCGGCTGGGCGATGCCGATAAGGAGCGGCGTACCGGGTCGCATTTTGGCGAATACGAAGCGATCGAGGACGAGCTGTACGTCGGGATCAGGGACCGCTTTGATCCTTCCGGCCCCGTCGGTACCGCTCATCGGAGCAATGACGGCGTCGGCGGCGGCTGCGGCGTCGGGCAGCGACCGGCCGATGCGGACGCCCTTGGCGTCCGGCACACGGGTATAGCCGACGGCGGTGACTGCCGCACCGGCCTCGACCAGAGCGGTAAGGAGCACGTGCTCACGCCGGTCGCCCCCTGCCATCACCACCTTGAGCCCCGCGAGATTGACTGACAAGAACGATCGCTCCTCGTGAGAAGACCCGCCCGGGTTGTGCGTCTTGGCTGCGCACTCCCACTATATGTACCCCATATCGCGGCGGTGCACCGTGCGCTCGGCCGAGGTCAGTCGAACAGCAGCTTCTCGAGGCCGATGAGCACGCCCCGCACTTCGTGCACGCGCCGCAACGCAGCCAGCACACCGGGCATGAAGCATTCGCGGTGGATCGAATCGTGACGGATCGTGAGGGTTTGTCCCGGCAGGCCGAAGATGACTTCCTGATGGGCCACAAGCCCGGGCAGACGCACGCTGTGAATGTGCACGCCGCCGGCGTCAGCTCCGCGGGCGCCTTGGACCAGCTCGACGCTATCTAAGGCCGCAGCAGGTGCCTCCCGGCGAGCCTCGCGGATGAGGTCGGCTGTGTACAGGGCCGTACCGGAGGGTGCGTCCCGCTTTTGATCGTGATGCAGCTCGATGATCTCCACGCTATCGAAAAGGCGTGCCGCCTCCTGAGCAAAACGCATCATAAGGATGGCGCCCAGGGCAAAGTTCGGCGTATGAATCACGCCGACACCCCGCTCGCGAGCAAGCTGGTCGATGTGGTCCCACTCGTCCCGCCCGAGGCCGGTGGTGCCCACAACCGCGTGCACGCCCCTCTCCACCGCAACGAGCACGTTGTCGTAAACGGTATCGGGCCGCGTGAAGTCGACGACCGCGGTCGGCCGTGTCGACCCGATGGCTTCCTCCAGCCCCGCCGCGGTCTCGATCCCCAACGGACCAAGGCCGGCCAGGACGCCCGCGTCGGTGCCGGAGAAACCCGGGTCGACCGCTCCGACCAGTTCCATGTCAGGCGCCGCGTGGACGGCCTTGACAACCTCACGTCCCATCTTGCCCCCGGCGCCGACTACCACGACCCTTAAGTCCATCCTAGCTATTCCTCCTTGCTTGGGTTTATCTTCGTTCGATTCGGCACGGGGCTGTTAAGTCCTGGTGCAAAAACGCGCAGGACCGGAGGCCGCGCTTGCCGCGACCTCCGGTGCCCGCTGCGCACGCCATGGGATCCAGGCACTTAATCGTATACTTGCACCTCGTCGGCACCGAAGCGACGGAGCGTCTCCTCCGCTTCCTCGATGCGCTCTCCTTCGGTCTCGACCACGGCGAGCAGACGACCCTCTCGCACGTCCTGCTCAAAGCGGCGCCCCTCACCCTCGGGGATACCCAGGTCAATCAAGCCGCCCGCGATGCCGCCGGCAACCGCCCCACTGAGGGCCGCCGCCAGTGGTCCGGCGGCTACTAACGGACCGATTCCCGGAATGGCCAACGCCCCGGCGCCGGCCAGAAGACCTCCGAGGGCTCCTAAGCCGCCACCGATCGCCGCACCTTCTGTCATGTCCTCGTTGCCCACCATGGTCATTTGGTCTCCGTTCGTAGCGGAGCCGTCATCGCCTCCGCCCTCGTCCTTGGCTACGACGGACAGCTCGTCCTCCGTGAAACCCTGTTCCTGTAAGGCCTCGATCGCTCGGTGGGCCCGGTCCCTTGATTCGAAAACGCCCACGACGGTAGACATAAGCCTTCACCCCTCCTCATCTCATTAAGGCCCAAGCGAAGGCTAGTGTGCCCACGGCGACCGGGAAAAAATCCTGTTTACCGTAGGAGGCCGGTTTAGAGGGGGCGGCGTCGCAATTCATCCCCAGTTTCCGCCGTGCTCAGGTCCACGACGATCAGGTCGACGCCGATCTTGCGAATGCCATGCCACGGTACGACCAGCTCCCGGCGATGAAAAAAGCGACCACGGTACGGGATGACGATCGACTCCACCATGCCCGTGGCCAAGTTGACGATGAGATCGGTCTCGTTTACCACGCCGAGCCGCACGCCCTCGTCGATGTCAATAATTTCCTTGCCCGCCAGATCGCTGTATTTCACGGAGCCCACCTCCGCTACAACCTATGCGGACAGCCGCAAGAACTGGTCATCTTTTACTCGGCCCGCACACCGGTGGAACCGAAACCGCCTGCTCCCCGCTCCGTCGCGTCGAGCTCATCCACTTCCAGGAGCCGCGCGACGCCGACGGGCACGAACAGCATCTGGGCTATCCGGTCGTGGGGGCGGATCGTGATCGGCTCGTCGGACAGATTGACGACTGCTACGAGCACCTCGCCGCGGTAATCAGAGTCGATGACGCCGACGCCGTTGGCTAGCGCAAGCCCCGCCCGTGTAGCAAGGCCCGACCGGGCGAAAACCAAAGCCACCCAGTCCCTACCCGGCAAAGCCAGGGCGATACCGGTAGGCACGGCGTGGCGTGCCCTCGGCGCCAAGGTGAGCGGTTCGTCGATCGCCGCGACCAAATCGAGTCCGGCCGCGCCGGCTGAAGCGTAATAGGGAAGCGGCGTGCCTTCGCGCACACGCTTGATGCGTACCGTCAGTGTGTGATTCAGCGTCCTATCCCCTTCCATGTCGCGTGTTGCCTAGCTTCAGACGTCTCGCTCTTCCCGTGTCCCGGTCCTCGGCGGGCGCAGCCCGAAAGTCAGGTGCAAGAGCGCGACCGACAGCCCCTTGACGTTTCTGTACGTGGCGACGACGAAACCGAGTCCCAAGGCGACGCTCAGTGCAACTTGCAGGTAAATATCGAGGCCGGGCACTAGCCAATTCAACAAGAAGACGAAAGCCGCTACGAACACCGCGGCGATGGAATACGAGACAACGACTGTAACCAGGAAGTCGCCCTCCTCGGAACGTTCGAAGAGGACTCCGCACGCGGCACACCGGGTGTGTCGCCTGAGACCGGTATACAGCCTCCCTTCGCCGCAATCCGGACATCTGAGGCGCAAACCGGTCCAGAGAGTGTGTACAATCCGGGGCATACGCTGCGAGGACACTCCTTCCGCAAGAATATCAATCCCGTATTCGGTGCGACCTCACCATCCCGGGCCTTTCCAGCCGTTCGGAAGCGGTCCGATGGCGGTGAGTGACAGGGTGTCCCCGTTGAGCACCCGCGCCGCCACACGCATCGTATCTTCGTGGGTGACGGCGTCGATGCGGGCCATCAGCTCATCGGGCGTAAGCAGCTCCTCCTCGAAAAGCTCGGCCTTGCCGATGCGGCTCATGCGGTTGGCGGTGCTCTCTAGACTGAGCATGAGGTTTCCCTTAATCTGCTCTTTGGCTCGCCGCAGCTCCTCTCCGCCGATGCCCTTGCGCGCGACTTCACGGCACTGTTGGTGAATGATCTCGAGGACGGTGTCAACGTGCTTCGGGCTTGTCCCTGCGTAAATGGCGAAGATACCCGCCTCGTGAAAGCTCGAATGGTACGAATAGGTAGAATAGACGAGGCCCCGCTCTTCGCGCAGTTCTTGGAAAAGGCGGGAGCTCATGCCGCCGCCGAGGGCCGTGTCGAGGACATAGAGGGCGAATCGGTCGGGATCGTGGCGTTCGACTCCGTAGCCTCCGACCACGAGATGGACTTGCTCGGTTTCCTTGGGCCGGATCACGCGGGCGCGCTTCGGCACGGCGGGGATGTGGGTGTAGCGATCGCCTTGACCGTTGAGCTTTTCGAAGTGGCGCCTTACCTCGGCGACGACTTCTTCGTGGGCGACGTTGCCCGCCACGGAGACGACGATTTTCTCCGGTGTGTAGTGACGGTTCATATGTTCCAGGATCGCGTCTCGAGTGATGCGCTCTATGATCTCGGCGCGTCCGAGAACGCTTTGGCCTAGGGGATGGGGATGCAGCACAGCCTCGGCAAAGAGATCATGTACGAGCTCATCGGGCGAGTCTTCGTACATCTTAATCTCCTCGAGGATGACGCCTTTCTCCTTTTCCAGTTCCGACTCCATGATGGTCGAGTTGAGCAGCATATCGGCCAGGATCTCGGTGGCCATTGGCAGGTGGCCGTCGAGCACACGCGCGTAGTAGCATGTATGCTCTTTGCTCGTGAAAGCGTTGAGCTGACCGCCTGCGGCATCGATCTGTTCGGCAATGTCGCGGGCGGTGCGGGTTGTCGTCCCCTTGAAGAGCAGATGCTCGATCAAGTGCGAGATCCCGTTGTTTGTAGGATCCTCGTCCCGTGAGCCGGATCGAACCCAAAAGCCGATCGTCACGGAACGGACGTGCGGGATTTCCTCCGTGACAATGCGGACTCCGTTCTCTAATCGAGTCTTCTTGTACAAGATCCTTGCTTCCCCCCAACCTACTGGCGCATCCCTCTACCCCTTCCCTCGTCTTATGGTTCGCTATCTGTGGCGTCACGCCTGCCTCGCCCGCACTTTTTTGCTCGAGCTCCGTCTACGTGGCTTCGGCCGAGCGCAGCATTTCGCCGACCGGCACGAGGCGGAGTCCTTTTTGCCGCCCCGCCCGCACGAGGTCCGGTAAGGCCTCGAGCGTATTGGGACGGGGATGCATCAGCACGATGTGACCCGCCGCGAGCTTCTGCTCAACGCGGCGTACGATAGTTTCTGGCGTCGGATCCTGCCAGTCGATGGTATCGACGGTCCAAAGCACGGTCTGATAGCCCAGTTCCCGGGCGCGACTTACGATCCGTGCATCCCATTCGCCGTACGGAGGAGCGTACAGTTTCACCGCTCTTCCGCCCGTGAGCCGGTCGAGGATTTCCTGGTTATCCACGATGTGCGCCGTCAGCTCGCTTTGCGTTAGCTGCTTCGGGTGGGCATGGCTCAGGCCGTGGTTGCCTATCTCGTGGCCTGCGTCCGCCATCTGGCGCAGCAGATCCGGGTGCCGCTGTGCCCATCGGCCGGTGACGAAGAAGGTGACACGCACATCGAGGGTGCGCAAGAGTTCCAGCAGGGCCGGAATATGCTCCTCGCCCCAATCCACGTTGATTGCGAAGGAGGCCATCCCTTCCGCAGCCGGTACTTCAAACACGGCCCCTTCGGGAATGGCTGCCGCCGGCAGCGCGGCGGTTCGTCGCTGCGGCCTTTGCGTTCCGGTGTTGGGATCGATGACGAAATTGTCACGGTATATGAGTTCGCCTACGGGCACGATTGCAAAGCCCCTGGCCTGGATCTCCGGAATGAGGATTTCGATGGCCTGGGGTGTATTCTTCCCTGCGTTATGGAAAAGGACGATCTCACCGGGCTGCAGGTTCTGCAAGACGCGGCGAACCATGAAATCGGCGCTCACATCTTTCCAATCGAGAGAGTCGATCGACCACTGGATCGTGTAATAGCCCAAAGAGCTGGCGGCCTCAATGACCTTGTTGCTGTACTCTCCGAAGGGAGGCCGGAAGAGGATGGGATCCTCTCCCGTTATGTCCTTGAGCAGGGCGTGGTTTTTCTTGAGGTCGGCGATGATCTCGTCGCGGGTCATACTGTTCATGTGGGGATGGGCGTAACTGTGGGTACCGATCTCGTGGCCTGCCTCATGGATTTTCTTGACGTAGTCGGGATGTTTTTCGACCCAGTAGCCGGCTAGGAAAAAGGTCGTCTTTACCCCGTAGCGGTCCAAGATGGCCAAGATTTCGTCGGTCAGCTCGGTACCCCAGGTGGCGTCGAAGGAGATCGCGATGCGCTGCTCGGGTGTCTCCACCTTGTAAATGGGTACCAGGCGTCCGGAAACCATCGACGTGACAGCCTGAAGGGCCGGTGACACGAAGCGGCCGGCCAGAACACCCACGGCGATGAGAAGGGACGCGGCCACGAGAAGGGACCACGGGCGGCGAAACAAGATGATCATGGGGCAGTCGACTCCTTACGGGTCTCTGCCTCATGCTATTAGTCTGCCGGCCGTACTATGCTACGCACCGACGCGGGAAGATCGCGGAGCGTCTCGACACGCACCGGTGCAGGAGGCAAGGAGGAAAGCAGCACCTGGCCGTAGCGCCGGGTGAGGAGGCGCCGATCGTAGATGACCACCGCCCCCCGGTCGGAGGCGGACCTGATGAGCCGGCCGAATCCTTGTTTCAACCTTAGCGCGGCCCGCGGAACCGAGTAGTTTTCGAAGGGATTCAGTCCCCGCTCCCGCAAGCGCTGCGTCCGGGCTTGGGCTACCGGATGGGTCGGCACTTCGAACGGGAGTTTGGCGATGACGACGAGGGACAGGGCCTCACCCTGCACGTCGACCCCTTCCCAAAAACTGTCGGTGCCAAAGAGGACCGAACCGGCAGTTTCCTTGAAACCGGTCAGTAGTTGCAGGCGCGGCGCCTCTCCGTGCACCCACAACGAAAGGCCGTGGCGTTCCAAGAGGTCACGCAAGGTGTCCGCGGCGTAGCGCAGCTGGGCATACGAAGTGAACAGCACGAAAGCCCGCCCGCCGCAGGCCACGAGCAGCTCACCTAAGGAAGCGACCAGTTGGGCCGTGAAGGCTGGGTCCCCCGGTTCGGCGATATCGGACGGGATGTGAATGCTCGACTGCGCTCTGTAATCGAAGGGCGAATCGATTTTCGCCGTGCAGAAGTTGACGTCTCCTGGAACGCTCGCCGTACCGCCCGCCGTGACGGTCTGGATCCCTCAGCGTCCTGTAACATAATCGAAGGACCCGTTGACTGTGAGCGTCGCCGAGCACATGACGACGGATCTTATGGCCTGCCTCAGCCAGCTTGCCAGATGGGGACCTATCTCGACGGGTGCGCTGCACAGACGGATTGGTTTGCGGCCGCCTTCCCTCTCCAGCCAGAAGACGGAATCGGGATCGTCGGCCGCCACGAGCCAATCCAATACCTCGGCCGTCCGGCGGGCACGGGCAGCCAGCGCCTCGCCTTCGTGGGCTTGGGCGTTCAGGTCGCCCGCGTCACGCAACTTCGTGCACAGGTGGCTGAGCTCGTCGGCGACCGTCCGCAGTGCACTGCTCAGCTCATCGGCGGCAGGGCAGATTTCGGTGCGCCATGTTGCGTCCTGGACGATGGCCCAGGCCGACTCTCCTTCCTCCCGCCCGTTTCGATCGCCTGCCCATTCCGACAGAGCGGCAAAGAAGGTCGACGCGAGCTCCTCTGCTTTACCTACGTTCGGCAGCAGATCCGAGTAGATGCGTTCCATAATGGACGTTGCCGCTGTACCGAGGCTGGGCAGCTTGGTGACTAAGCGACCCGCATAGCCTCCTAGCTCCCCGCGGCGGCGCCTGCGCACGATCCGGCCCAGCAGCTGGCGCATGCCAAGCTCCGAAAGGCGGTTGCCCAGGTGATCCGTCGCCACATCTTCGACGTGATGGGCCTCATCGATGATCAGGTGCGAGTAGGGCGGCAGGACGGCTTCACTTTGCCACCCGAGGACGCCGCGAACCGCTACGTCGGCGAACAGTAGGTGGTGGTTGACGACGAGGAGATGGGAGTCTTCCATCTGCCGGCGCGCCTTGAAGAGAAAGCAATGCTCATATAAGGGGCACTCCTGCCGGAGGCACGTGTCGCTCTCGGCGCAAATGCTCGACCAAAGGGACGGGCTAGGACTAAAGGGCAGTTCGCTCAGGCTTCCCTCCTCCGGGCCGGCCGCAACCCATTCCCGGACGGCTGCCAGCTGCAGTTCGGCTTCCGGCTCGAACAAATCGCCGCTGCCTTGCAACGCGTTTTGATAACGGTGCAGGCACAAGTAGTTCTGCCACCCTTTGACCAGGGCGACTTTCAGTTCGGGCGCGAACACGTTGCGCACGAAAGGTATGTCTTTGTGGACGAGTTGCTCTTGCAGGTTGATGGTATTCGTCGAGACGACGACCCTCTCGCCCGTTTCCAAGGCGAAGCGGACGGCGGGAAACAAATAGGCGAGGGACTTGCCTGTTCCCGTCCCTGCCTCGATCAAAGTGATGCCGCCCGATGCAAGGGTCTCGAACACGAGACTCGCCATATAAGCTTGTTGCGGACGATACTCGAAGCCCGGCAAGGTGGCGGCGAGAAGTCCGTCGGGCGAGAAGACGTCGGACATGGAAAGCCTCCTTAACGCTCGCTCTCCACATCATTCGTCGCGGGTGCGAAGCGCCCCTTCTCTACCGCCTTCCCCAGCGGTCGAGCGCGCTGAGCAGACGACTGCTCTCGATCCAACGCGAGAGCGAGTCCCTCTCTGCGCGAACTTGAACGAGGCTCAGGAGGGTGAGCAATACGAGGCGGGCGACCGGTGACAATGCAAGGACGCAGAACCACCCGGCCACCAGACCGAAGGCATTGGCCCCGCTGTCGCCGAGCATGGCACGGGAGCGCAAATCCCACGGCGCGTAGGCAGCAACGCTCACGGCAAAAGCAAGCCAAAGGTCGGCAGCAGGCCGGGACAAGCTGCCTAACGCCGCCGCCGTTAAGAGCAACAAGGCGCCTTTGATGCCCCGGCCGGGACGGACGTCGAGCAAATTCACCGCGTTCGCACTCAGTGACATCAGTGCGGCGTCCACTATGACCCATGGCGCGGGCCGCTTTAAGGAGGAAGCGACGCCCAAAGCCAATGCCGGCAGCAGGATCGCCTTGAGGGCGCCGGTAGTGAGTTTTCCCCGCAGGAGGGCGGCGAAATGCCCTTTGAGTCCCGTTTCGTGGCGCGTGCCGGCCACGTCGTCCAACAGGCCGATGCCGAGCGCCCCAAAGGTTAGTGCAGCGGTGGCAAAGCCTAAAGGATTTTCCGCCGCGGCATGTGCGATCGATGCGAAACCGGCCGCGAAAGCGGGAAGGAAACCAGCGGAAACCGGAACGAGCCGCTCGCGGTAGTTCCGCCGCGCAAGGCCGCCTTCCGCGAGCAAACGCAAGAACCCGGGTAGGGCCGCAGCCACCAGTAGAGCTGTTCCGGCCGCCACCGCGACGGCGCGCACCGTCACCACGGAAGGCACCTCGCGACCACGGTATACAGAATGTGACAAAGCTGCCGGGCCCGGTGAAGAAATCCCGGGAGCGACCGGCCTAAGGCTCTGTGTGAAAGGGGCAACGGAACCTCCGCCACCCGCCAGCCTGCCCGCAGCGCGTCAATGGTCAAGGCGACCTCGAAGCCGTAGCCGACGCTGCCGCGCCAGCACTGCCAGACAGGGCGGATCAGGGCCCTTTGACCGGAGAGGGGATTGGCAATGTGCTTTCCGGTAAACAGCCGTACCAACCACGCGCTGAAGCGCCGCACGATCCCGAACCCACCTTCGCGTCCTGCCGCCGGCCACGCCGCGAGCGCCATGTCCGCCTGGCCCGCCAAGACGGGATCGAGAAGGTCGGTGACGCGCTCCGCCGAATCGCCCAGATCGGCGTCGACGAACAGGAAAACCTCCTCCGGACTCGCAGAGACGCCCGCGGCCAGCGCAACGCTCTTGCCCCGGTTCCTCGGAAGCCGCAACACTTCAGCGCCCGCCCGCAAGGCGCGCTCTGCCGTGTCGTCCGCCGAACCGTCGTCGACGACGAGGACCCGGACGACGCGGCCTGTGCGCAGCAGCGCCCCGATCGTCCGTCCAATCCGCTCGCCTTCGTTGTAAGCGGGCACGATCGCCACGACGGTAGGGTTCACTGCCCGGAGCCTTCCTCGTGCAAGGCCTCGGCTAACACCGACGCGAGGCGCAGACCGCCGGCGGGTGTTTCGACGTAAGAAACAACCGGTACCGGCCAATCCCGCCAGTGGTCCGTTGGACGTCCCACGATGCCGGCCGCGGCCGGTTTCCCGCGCTCTGCCAACCGTGCTGAGAGGTCCCTCACCAAGGACGCCGACGGCGGGCCTAGAACGACGACGGCATCGGGTGGCACCGTTGACGCCGGGCTCAAGACGCCCTCCGCGATGAGAGGTTCCATGGCCGGTGACGTTTCCCCACCGAGAAGGAAAAGGGCCAACGACTCGACGAAGGCGGCATCGACCTCGTGCGTGTTTTCAAAGAATACGGGCGTGACACGGGCCCCGAGGATGCGCAGAAGGTCCTGCGTCGCGGCGGCTTTTCCGGAGTCATGCCGGTGGACAAACACCGTGACCGTCCGGTCCCGCAAAGCGTCGCCCAGCCATTCGACCGCCACTTGCGTCCACGCCTCGTCGTAATAGGCCATGTCCTCGGTTTGACGTGCCAACGCTTCGGCAAGGCGCAAGTTCTCGTCCCGCAGCTCTCCGAGGCGCCGCTCGATTTCGGTGATGACCGCTTGCTGCTCCCGTGCCAGCGCGCCGCCGTCGGCGAGGGAGGCACCGATCACAAGGCCTAAGCCGAGGGCGAGGAAGACCGCCGTCAAAGAACCCAAGTGATAGCGGAAGCTGATCAAGTGCGACCCTCCCCGCAGTCCGGGCCTTTACCATCCGGCAAAGACCCTGATCCGTAGCCACAGCAAAGTCAACAGCCGGCGAAGGGGCGTCGAGAGCAACGTGATGAGCAGCAAGGGAACCGCGGCGGCCACGGCGAGCTGACCCAGCCCGCGGTAGAGGCTTTTCTCGTGGCTGCCGTACAGCCTGCTCACGCCCTTCGCGTCGAACAGTATGGGGCCGACGACGAGCCGGACAAGGAAGGTGCTGGCCATGCCCTTGCGGCCCTTCTCCAAGAAATCCACGGCGTTCGAGTGGGTGCCAACCGCCACGATCAACCGGGCCCCCTTTTTGTAGGCTACCCACAAGGCGACGTCCTCGCTTGTTCCCCTCGCCCGGATCACTTTAGCGGGCAGTCCTAGGCTGCGGACGCGGCTGAGTCCGGGTGCCCTGCCGTCACGGTAAGCGTGGACCAGAATTTCCGGCGCGGACCTAAGCGTCTCATCGCTCACGCTGTCCATATCCCCGACGATCAGATCGGGGGTGAAACCTGCTTCACGCAGCGCGTCGGCGCCGCCATCCACCCCGACGAGTACCGGCCGGCTCTCGTGGATGTACGCCCGCAAAGCAGCCAGATCTTGCCGGTATCCTTGTCCGCGCACGACGACGACGACGTCCTTGCCGCGCATTTCGCAGTCCAGATCGGGAATATCAATCTCGCCGAGGAGCCCCTTCTCGCGGTAGGCGTAAGCCAGGGTGTTTTCGATGAAATCGTCGATACGATTGTGCAGGTCAGCGTGGAGAGCCGCGAGTTTTTCCTCTAGCTCCTCTTCTTCCCGCAGCACTCCCGAGCCGAGCCATTCGTTGCCGCGAAAAAGGTCCGGACCCTTCAGGATCAACAGTTCACCTTCCGTGACGCGGTCGAGTAATTCGGGGCTAAAGCCGTCGACGAGCGGTATGCCGGCTTGCACCACGAGCAGGGGCCCGCGGTTTGGATACCGTCCGCTCATAGACTCCGCCGCATTGACTACGGCCCGGACCCTTGCCGCGATGAGGCCCTGGGCCGATACCTCATCCAGATCTTCGTGGCAAATGAGGGCAATTTCTCCCGGCTTCAACCTTGGTATCAGATCTTTGGTACGCCGGTCGACGCGCACGCGACCACGGCACTCCACGGCAAGCCCTCCCAATCTGATACCGGCACTCGCGTAGTAGTATCAGTAGGGAGAGCCGTGACTATGCGAGGAAGCGGCGCCATGCAAGCGCAAGTGGTCGGCCAAGCGGGCAATGAACAGGCCGTTGGTGGGCTTTCCTTTATCCTGGTGAATGGAGTAAGCAAAAAGATAATGGATAAGATCCATGTTTCCGCGCATCCACGTGACCTCGATTGCGTGCCGCATGGACCGCTCTACGTGGACTGGGGTGACGCCGTAGACGTCTGCCACCTGCGGATAGAGGCGGGACGTGATGCTATGAAGAAACGAACGGTCCTCTACGGCCAGGGCAACGGCCGTCTTTAGGTAGCCGAATCCCTTGAAGTGGGCCGGCACGCCCAGGTCCGTCAAGATCTTTGCGGCTTCCTTTTCGTACGCGAGGCGGCGCCTTTGACTCAGCCGGGCCTCCGTTTGGCGGGCAGCCGGTCTTGCGACCTGAACGAGGCGTTTGACTAGGTTCTGCACTTCAAACGGGCGCATCAGGCAAAAGGATGCACCCATGGCAGAGACCCGGCGCAGCCAGTCGCCCCGGTCGTGGGGTGTGATGAGCAACACCTCGCAACTCGGATAGTCCTCTCGTATCCGCCGCAGGAGCGTAACGACTCGCTCTTCGTCGGCCACATCGATCAAGACGACGTCCGGCGACGGTTCCATCCCGGACGGCGCCTCGTCCTTGGCAAAGCCGAGCAGTTCAAGTGGGTGCGGCACCGCAACAGCGACGCTCTCCAGCATGCGGAAGACCGATACCGATTCGCCGACGACGAACACGCGCACAACGTCATTTCGTGCCGTATCGTATCGCTTCGATGCGAACAAGCTTACACCCCGCCAGAAGAAGACTTGAGGCTACGATACCAAAGATTTTTTCCCCTTTCAACCATTATCTGACAGGCATCCGGTGCCGGGTCAGCCGGCCAGCGGCAGTTCCGAGCGGAAAGCACTCCGGTGCAGGTCGAGACCTGCCTCGTACGCCATCCACTCGGCCAAGATCCCGTATCCTCGATGGGGGTCATTGACAAAGACGTGGGTAACGGCGCCTACAATGCGTCCGTTCTGGATGATCGGGCTGCCGCTCATCCCCTGCACGATACCGTTCGTGGCGGCGAGGAGGCGTCTATCGGTCACGCGTAGTTGCAGTCCTTTGTCGTGCGGTTTCGCCTGTCGGCTAATCCCGGTGATCTGTATCTCAAACTCTTCCACGCGTTGACCGTCCAGGACCGTCCGTATCGTTGCCGGCCCGAGCTCGATTTCGTGGGCGAGAGCTACCGGCATGGGTTGCGCATCAGAATCAATGGGAGCCGACAGTGTGCCGTAAATGCCGTAGGGCGTGTTCTTGTCGATCTCTCCTAGGGAAGCCGCTCCGTTCGTGAACACGCCGATTTTCTCCCCCGGCTTTCCCCGCTGGCCCGGTGTGATTCCCTCGATGCTCGCGGCGATCAGCCTGCCGATGCCGAGTGTCGCCCGCCCGGCCTCATCCTCCAACGCTGCCGTCGCGACCTGATGGCCCAGGGCGCCGTAACGCAATGTCACGGGGTCCCAGAAGGTGAGGGTACCTACTCCTGCCGCCTGCTCGCGGACCCAAACGCCGATCACCCAGTGGGGCCGCTCCGACGACGCGGTGCGCTCGGGCACCACGTAGAGCTCGATCAGGTCGCTCCCTCTTTGGACGGTGAGAGGAACCGGCTCGCCGCGGGCACCGTACTCCTGCACCGCAGCTTCCAGTTGAGCGCCGTGGGTGATCGGCTGGCTTCCTACCTTTCGGATCACGTCGCCCGGCAGGATGCCCGCTTCCTCGGCCGGTCCGCGCACACGACCGTCCGCCGTCTGGATGCGGGCAAGCTGCGTTACCGTCACGCCGTCGCCCATCATTACGCCCACCGATTGTCCTCCGGGTACAAGGTGAAGCCGCGGTACGATGTCCACTTCCGTCCGGCGCACGGGAATACCCAGGAAACTCAGCTGCAGGTCCGCACTGCCCACCTCTTCAGCCAGCAGCGCCACCTGTCCCCGTTCCGCCGATCCGAGCAATCCATCGTTGCTTTCGACCCGCACAAGGGGACCCACGCGGACCGCATATTCCTGTCCCGGAAGCAGGCGCAGACGTACGGGAAAGGATACGGCCGTATAAAGCTGGTCGGCAAACACGGAGCACGCGGCCAAGAGCACGACCAAGAGGCTCCAGCGGAAGGCGCTTCGCACGAATATTCACCCCTCGGGCTTGTTCGCACCTAGCATGCCCGAGGCGCCGAGGAGCTTACCGCAGTATCAGACGGCTTTTCTGGGTTTCCCTGGCTGCGTCGCGAGGAGCTCTTTCGCACGCTGCAACGTCGTTTCCGATGTCGTGCCGTCCAGCATGCGGGCGATCTCGAGCACGCGCTCGTCCCGGCTGAGGGTGCGGACCGAGCTCGTCGTCCGTCCCGCGGCGGTGACCTTCTCCACGTGCATGTGATGGTCAGCGACGCAAGCAATCTGGGCCAAGTGGGTGACGACAAGTACTTGATGCGACTGCGCGAGCCGGGCGATGCGCTGTGCGACCGCCGTCGCCGTACGTCCGCCGATGCCTGCGTCCACTTCGTCGAAGATCAACGTGGGAACTGCGTCGTGCCGGGCCATGAGGCTTTTCAGAGCGAGCATCGTGCGGGACAGTTCGCCTCCCGATGCGATCTTGGCCAGCGGGCGGGGACTTTCACCGGGATTGGCGCTAAACAAAAACTCGACGCGGTCGATACCCCGCTCTGAACAGGCAAGGCGGGACCCGTCGATCGCGATCGCGTCGGGCGCCTCCGACGGCACGTGAGAGATAGCCACTGTAAACTGGGCGTTCTCGAGGGACAAAGCCGAGAGCTCCTGAGCCATCTCTTGCTCCAAGCGCAGTGCCGCTTCTCGCCTCACCCGGCTCAGTTCGGACGCGGCCGAGACGAGATCGTCGTGCAGCGTCTCCCGCTCCTCAGTAAGCCTTTGGTATCCTTCCTCGGACAGCTCCTCGGAGCTCAGCTCACGAGCGATGTCGTCACGGTAGGCCAAAATCGCCGCCACGTCGTCTCCGTACTTGCGCTGCAGCCTGTCAATGAGGGCAAGGCGCTCTTCGACCCTGGCCAGCTCGGCAGGATCCGCTTGCACCCGGTCGCGGGCCTGACGCAGCATGTGGGCGGCCTCACCGGCTTGAGCGGCCGCGCTTTCCACCAGCTCGACGACAGCTGCGATTTCCGGCAGCCACTGAACGGCCTCGGAAAGGAGTTGAGCCGTTGCTTCCAAGAGATCGACCGCGCCGGGCCCCTCGCCGAAACCGTCCCGCAGATTGTTGTAACCGGTCGCAAGCGTCTCGAAAAGCTTCTCCGCGTTGGCCAGAACCCGGTGCCGGGCCCGAAGCTCTTCGTCCTCGCCGATCTTTAGCTGGGCCGCGTCGATCTCATTCAGCTGAAACAGCAAAAGGTCCCTGCGGCGCTCCCGCTCGCGGCTTTGCGTCTCCCACTCAGTCAGCTTTCGCACCGTGTCCCGGTACCGGCGCCACAGGCCGGAGACCCGCCGGGCAAGCCCAGCCGCTTCTTCACCGGCGTATAAGTCAAGCCACGTAAGATGGGCTTCAGGTTTGAGAAGCGCTTGGTGGTCGTGCTGGCCGTGAATGTCGACTAAGTGCTGAGCGATGCGTCCGAGGACGGATACGGTGACGAGCCTGCCGTTCACCCGACACCGGCTCCGGCCCGAGCTACTCATTTCGCGTACAAGCACCAGCTGACCGTCGTCCCGCTCGATTCCCAGTTCATCCAGGAGCTCGCCCACGTGCGGCACGCCGGTAAGATCGAAAAGTCCTTCGACCAGACAACCGTCGGCCCCGGTGCGGATGACGTCGGAACCGATGCGGGCGCCCAGCAAGAAGAGGAGCGCGTCGACGACGATCGACTTCCCTGCCCCGGTCTCCCCCGTGAGTACGTTGAACCCGGGACGGAAAGTCAAGTCGACCCGCTCCGCTATGGCAAAGTTGCGCACGTGGAGCTCTAGGAGCATGATGATCCCCCGTTCCTCACCTCAAGTCGAAGGCGGGCGGAGCCCTGCCATGCCCGCCAGCTTTTCGTAAACTGTCTTGGTCGGTCCGGTAGGCGGACGGCGTTCAGCCTCGCGCGTGACCACGAGCACGGAATCGTCGCCTGCGACCGTTCCGAGCACCCCTTCCAGGTTCAGCGCGTCGATGCAGGCAGCGACCACCATGGCGGATCCGGGCAAGGTCTTCACCATAAGCAAGTTACCGACGTAATCGACGCTGATCACGTATTCGTCGAAAGCGCGCTGGGCCCTTTCCAGTGCGTCGTGGCTTCCATGAGGCGGCGCGGCCGGCAACGCATACCGGTACCGTCCGTCGGCCGTAGCCACCTTTGCCAAACGAAGCTCCTTTATGTCCCGGGACACGGTGGCTTGGGTGACGTGCAACCCGTGGGCGCGCAGTGCGGCCACGAGCTCGTCCTGCGTTTCGATTACTTGTTCTGCAATGAGCGTCAGAATCAACTGGTGGCGACGCGCCTTCACAGCTCATTCGCCCTCCCTGCTGCGCTCTCCGCCCCTTCAAAATGTCCGATGAGACGGGTGCGCAGAATATCGTAGAACGTGCGCTCGTGCAGGCGAATCAAGCGGGTCTTGCGCGAGGACCTTTCCACCCGCACCTCATCGCCGGGTTGCAGCGCTTCGCCGAATTGGCCGTCCACGGTGAGCAACAGTTCCTCGTTTGGGCTTTCGAACCGCAGCGTAATGGGCTCGTCAGGTGCGGCCACCATCGAACGCGCTCCCATCGTGTGCGGGCATATGGGCGTGATGACTACCGCCTCCATGCCCGGATGCAAAATGGGGCCGCCTGCCGAGAGCGAATAGGCGGTCGAGCCGGTCGGCGTGGCGATGATCATGCCGTCACCTCGATACAGACCGACGAAGGAGCTGCCTATGTAAAGGTGACTGCTTACGATACGGGCCAAAGTGCCGCGGGCCACGACGACAACGTTGATGCAATCGTAAGAGCGGCGCTCGCGGCCGCTGCGAACCACACGTGCCCGGAGCATCAGACGTTCTTCGATGCGGTACTCACCCCGCAGAAGCCGGTCGAGGGCCCAGGAGATCTCCTCCGGTTCGATTTCCGTCAAAAAGCCCAAGTGCCCGTAGTTGACGCCCAAAAGGGGGACCCCCGATAGGGCCAGACGCCTACCCGCCCTCAAAAACGCCCCGTCCCCGCCCAACACGATGCCTGCATCGAGGCCTTCCGGCGCACCCGACAGCTCAGCCATCCCGAGCATTCCGGCGCTATCCTCGTCCAGCCAAACGTCAATGCCCTTGGAGCGGAGTAAGTCGATCAGTTCCGACGCCATGCGCAAAGCGGGCTCTTTGCCGGTGTGAGGTAGAACGCCGATCCGCCTCATGGACCGTGCCTTCCTTTGACCGAACGTGTCATGCTGCGATCTTCACCTTTCCGACTCCCTTCCCTCGTCACCCCGCTCTCCGCACATCGGGCTGACCAGATGGACGAGGTACTCTTGATTGCCGTCTCCGCCGCGGATGGGGGAGTCCAGCCGGCCCCGCACGGCGTAACCAAGGCTTTCGGCTGCCGCAAGCACTTGCTCCACCGCATCTTCGCGGCGCTTCGGGTCGCGGACGATGCCCCCCTTGCCGACCCCTCCCGGCCCTACCTCAAACTGGGGCTTGACCAGTGCGACGACGTCGCTCCCGTCCCGGGCAAGCCGGCAAATGCTCGGCAATACAAGTCGCAGGGAAATGAACGATACGTCGACCGTCACGAGGGACGGCCGCGGCGAAAGCACCTCGGCACGAAGCTGTCTTATATCCGTATCCTCCATTGCAACGACGCGGGGATCGGAGCGGAGGATGTCGTGCAGCTGACCGCGGCCGACGTCCACGGCGTAGACACGGGCGGCGCCGCGCTCCAGGAGGAGCTGGGTAAAGCCGCCGGTAGACGCGCCGACGTCCAAAGCCACGCGCCCGGCGACCGCAATGCCGAAGCCGTCGAGGGCAGCCTGAAGCTTGAGCGCGCCGCGACTCACATAGTGCATCAACGGCGACACGACGGAAATCAGGGCGCCCGGGTCCACTCGGACCCCGGGTCGCAGCTGCACTTCGCCGTCGACCGCGATCTTCCCTTCGATGATGGCTTGGCGCGCCCGGGTCCTCGTATCTACCAGCCCACGGGTCACCAAGAGCGCATCAAGGCGTACCTTTTCCAACCACTACTCACCTAAAGCCAGGTTTTGCGCCGTATTACCGGTGAGGGTCAACGCCGCGTCGACGAGATGCGAGGCCGTAAGCCCGCACAGCTCGCGAAGTTTGGAGACGCTCCCGTGTTCGATGAACTCGTCACCGATCCCGAGACGTGTGACGCGCACATCGGTAATGCCGCGGTCGGCAAGCACCTCGAGGACGGCGGAGCCGACCCCGCCGGCTAGCGCTCCCTCTTCGATCGTGATAATCCGCCTTGTGGCTAAGGCCAATTCGACGATTGCTTCAACGTCTATCGGTTTAATGAAACGAAGGTTTAAAACGGCCGCGTCGATACCGTGGCCGGTGAGGCGCTCCGCCGCTTCGAGCGCAGTGTACACCATCGGGCCGACGGCGATGATGCCGATATCGGCGCCTTCTCGCACGAGTTCCGCCTTGCCCAGCGGCAGCCCCTGGGGGGGCCTGTCTAAAGATACGCCGACCCCTTGTCCCCGCGGGTAGCGCACGAAGGCCGGGCCCGGATAGTCGAGCGCGGTCTTTACCATGTCCCGCAGCTCGGCCTCGTCTTTCGCCGCCATCAACACTGCGTTCGGAACGGTCCGTAGGTAGGCCATGTCGAAGACGCCGTGGTGCGTCGGGCCGTCGTCGCCCACGAGCCCGCCGCGGTCAACGCCGAACGTGACGTCCAAGTTTTGCAGGCAAATATCGTGGATCACTTGATCGTATGCCCTTTGCAAAAACGTAGAGTAGATCGCGACGACGGGCTTAAGACCGCCTAAAGAGAGTCCCCCCGCCAGCGTGACCGCGTGCTGCTCGGCTATCCCTACGTCGAGCATGCGGTCGGGGAACACCTTTTGAAAGCGATCGAGACCCGTGCCGTCCGGCATGGCAGCAGTAATGGCCACAATACGCGGATCTTCCTTGGCCAATTCGATCAGGGTATCGGCGAATACGTGGCTGTACGAAGGAGCCGTAGCGGCTTTGTCCGCGGCACCTCCGACCTTGGCTGCGGGACGCATGGCGTGGAGACGCCACGGATCGCTCTCCGCTGGTTTATAGCCCCGGCCTTTCTCGGTAGATACGTGGATGACGACCGGTCGCCGGCGTGCGATAGCCTCTCGCAAGACGCGCTGCAACAGGGAGATGTTGTGGCCGTCGATCGGTCCGTAATACGAAAATCCCAGCTCTTCAAATAGGGCGCCGGGCACAAGCAGTTGTCGCACCGTATCCGTCAGGCGTTCGGCCGCCTTTACCATCGACGGTCCGATCGCGGGAATGCGTCTCATGATCGCTTCCAGGTCTCTGCGCGCCCGGTGGATCGTGCGGTCCGTGCGAAGCCGCGTCAGATACTCGGAAAAGGCCCCCACGTTCGGCGCGATCGACATCTCGTTGTCGTTGAGCACTACAACCAATGCCACGCCCAAGTCGCCCGCATGGTTTAGCGCTTCCATCGCCATGCCGGCCGTGAAAGCACCGTCCCCCATCACCGCCACGACCGCGTAGTCCTCGCCCAAGCGGTCACGTGCCAGAGCGTATCCCAAGGCGGCGGAGATGGACGTGCCGGCGTGGGCGGTGCCAAAAGCGTCGTACGGGCTTTCGGCAATGCGGGGAAAACCGGAAATCCCTCCGAACTGGCGGAGCGTGTGAAATCGTTCCCGCCTGCCCGTTACCAGCTTGTGGGGGTAGGCCTGGTGGCCCACGTCCCAGATCAGCTTGTCTCTCGGTGTATCGAGAACGGTGTGCAGAGCCAAGGTGAGCTCAACTACACCGAGATTGGGACCCAAATGCCCGCCGGTCACCGAGACGGTCTCTACGATGCGCGATCGGATCTCCTCGGCCAGTCGCTCAAGTTGCGAAGCGGACAGCCCCTTGAGGTCGCGAGGCGAGTTGATTCGATCCAGAAGAGTCGCCATCAAGTCTCCTCACTTTCGTCTTCTTCGTTGCAACGGGAGTCGCTCTTTCCAGGATTCCCCGCCGGCTAAGACACAAGTCGGAACCGATGCTCGTCTCATTCGAGGCTACGGGCACGGGTCCCTTCTTCGTATTGGGTCACTCGAAAACACGTTTGGCGGAAATGGCAGAGGCGGGGCATATGGCGGGCTGCAGTGGGCAAAAAGGTAAACAAAAGAAACAAGCATAGGTGGCAACCCTTCGAGTAAAGATTGTGGCTTAGGTCCAGCAGGTTTTCCCATGGATGCTCCGGCGCGTCGCCGCCCCGGCGGTTTCCCCTTTCCCATCCATTCGCCGTGTCACCACCGGCGAGGCTGGATTACCACTTAGTCCACACCGTAATCCCCGAAGGGCCTCCGTTTCGGAACAGCCTAGGAGTTTTCCTCAACAGGTGCGAACGACGCCCTAGCCTCTTTTGCAGCGGGGGTTTCAAGCAGCATCGGCCGCACGCGTTTGGCCAGAACGTCATGGGCCTGCACCTGCTCTCCTCCCACACGCCACTCAAGGCAGGCTACACTGCACCCGACGCTCGCCGGACACAGGAGTCCGCTTCACATCGTGTGCAGGTTCACCCAAGCAGTCGGTATGCCGTAACACGGCTCCGCCCTTGGGTCTCCGCGGAACCAGGGTCAACGCCTACATGCCCTTGTAGATCGCCCCGATTCCTTAACCCCCAGCAGCAACCCCCGACGGGGCGTCGGCGGCCACCACCAGGGACTTCATCGATGTGCCCTCAACGGATTTTTAGGCCCGTCTTCGAGCGCGTCGACCTGACTAGGATACTGCACCACCTATGCGTCTGGCCTCATTATAACATGGCGATCCCGCGGAATCCAATGCAGGGCCCCCGCTCTCACGCGCGTCGGACAGCGACAAACTGGGCGAGCTCTCGCAAAATCCGAGCCCTCTCCCCGAACGGGGCGAGCGCGCTTTGAGCTGACGCAATGTGTTTCTCGGCCATGGACCTGGATCGCTCGATGCCGTAGAGCCGAGGGTAGGTGAGCTTTCCCTGGCGCGCGTCGCTGCCCGTCTTTTTTCCCAGCTTTTCCGGATCGCCCTCGACGTCGAGGAGATCGTCGACAATCTGGAAGGC
>JAAYLA010000022.1 GCA_012522135.1 Bacillota bacterium
CCCCCCACGGCCCGCAGGCCGCTCCTCCTGCTCGCCCACCAATTCCCTTATCTTCTCTCACTGCCGCATCTTGACAGCCGCACCGGCCCTCTCTATAATTAGTTCTGTACCGAACGTTCTCTTCCGAACGACTTGTGCGTCCAGCGCTGAACGACCGGTCCGCTCCGAACGAACGACCGGCATACAACCCTACAACGTTCTGTTTCCTTGCCGGCGAACCCGTAGCCATGCACTTGCCCCGACGAGGTGACACGATGCCGACGACACCTACCGAAGTCGCACAGCTTTGGCGGCGAGTCAATCGAGAAGTCCGCGAGCTCATTCGCTCCACGGCAAAGCGCGACGATCTGCCGCCCCTCACCTTCCCCGTACTGTTCCACATCCAAAAGGAGCCGGGCATTACGGTGAGCGAGCTGGCGCGCAAGATCGGCGCCGCCAAAAGCCACATTTCCACGTTAACCGACGGACTCGAACGGGACGGCTACATAGAAAAGCAGTCTGACCCGTCCGACCAACGCCTTATTCGTATGTACCTTACGTCTGCCGCGGTCTCCCTCTTGAACGAGCACGAAGAGAGGGCGCAGGCGATGTGGGCCATGGTGCTTCAACAACTGCCCGAACAAGACCTGGAAGACCTGGCCCGCTTCCTCCGCAATCTGCTCGCGGCCTTCGAACGTGCTAAGACGACATACCACGCAGCGACCGCCCAGGCAGACGAGACGTCGGGTCAAGCAGCAGGCGATACCCCCGGTCCAGCATCGGGACATACCTTAGGCCAGCCGACGGGGCCGACTACAAACCAATCCACGTAGCACACCGCAGCGCGGACCGCAATGCAGATTGGAGTGACCGAGCGAATGAGGACCATTTGGCCCATTCTTCGCCCCTATAGATTTTGGATGATCCTCGCCATAGCGCTCGTGGGCGTTCAGGCTGCGACGGAACTTGCCTTGCCCACCCTTATGGCCAGCATCGTCGATGAAGGCATCGTTTACGGCGACACCGGCCACATCCTGCGAGTGGGCACGGTCATGCTCGTCGTGACGGCTGTGAGCATGGCGGCATCGGTCATCGGTGCACGCATCGCCGCCCGCTCCTCCATGGCCTTCGGACGGGACATGCGCGGCACCGTGTTTGCCCATGCGACCAACTTTTCCCTGAAAGAATTCGACCGGCTCGGCACGGCGACTCTCATCACCCGCACCACCAACGACGTCGAGCAAATTGAGCGGGTCGTTTTCATGAGCCAGCGCATGTTCAGCCGGGCGCCGATGATGGCCATAGGGTCCCTGTTTTTCGCCTTCCGCACCGACCCGGGCCTGGCGTGGATTTTGCTGATCGCGATCCCCGTCCTGGCGCTCGTCGTCTGGTTCATTTCTTCGAAGAGCATGCCCCTGTTCCAGGCGATGCAGGAGAAGATCGACCGCCTGAACCTCGTGAGCCGGGAGGGACTGGCCGGCATCCGGGTCATCCGCGCCTTCAACCGGACCCAGTACGAAGAGCAGCGCTTCGAAGAGGCCAACG
>JAAYLA010000225.1 GCA_012522135.1 Bacillota bacterium
AAAAGCGTACCGCCGCAATGCAGGCGAGTTCGGGTCCAGGAGTCATCCGGTGCCCGGACGCCAATCGACACCGGAACGTTCGCGAACAAATCCCTGGCGACCTGGGCGATCCCGCGCGGATCTCGGATCAAGGTAAGCCGCTCGATCCGGTCCATATCCAACCCCCCGACTTCTCACCGGACCGACGCGGCAGGCAACATGCCTGCGGGCACGAGGCTCTCGACCGCGGGAGATCCGTCCCTTCCCAGCAGCCTGTCGAGGTTCAAAATGGTCATCTTCCAACCCCCGGTTTCGATCATCATCTGGTCGTCCGTGAAAAGGGCGGCCACGGCATCCGGATCCGTTAAGGGCAGCTGGATCTCGTCAAAGTAGGCTTCGTAATCGAAGAAGCGCAGGCCGATGAGCACCAGGGGAGAACCATAGCGGCATAGCCGGTATTGCAACAAGTCGAAGACGGTGAGGCAGACATCCGATTCGCCGCCTTCGAGCTCGACGTAGACGATGACGCGATCTCCCCGGAAGAGCTCGGCCGCGATCTGCGTGACGTGCAGGGCGCCTTGCACGTGCCATACGGCGCGGGCACCGTCCATCTGCAACACCCCGTGGCGGACTTGTTGTAACAGCCTGTGTCACCATACGGATACAGTATAGAACACCCAAATAAGAGTGTCAAATATAATATTGTATAAACGGTGTTTTCGTGCAAGTCAAAGGGCTGATAAAGAAACTATGCGCACTGCCGGATTAGAGCTGAATCCGTGACTTTCGCTGCGGTCCGTCCGGTCCGTGAGGTGAGCGATTCTCGGTGGAATATTATGGTCAATATTTCGTAACAGGATCGACCACCGATTAAATGAAAATTATCCATGATAAGGGCGCTTTGAGGATATACCGCGGAAAGGAGTGCAAGGCATGAAGCGCACAGTCGGCGTAGGGCTTGTTGTCTTGTTCGCTGCGGCCCTATTGGCAGCGACGGCGTCGGGTCAGGGTAACGAGCCGGTCACGATTTCGATATGGGGCGGCTGGGGCCACTTCGAGGACGCCACGCTTCCCAAGGTGATCGAGGCGTTCGAGAAGGCCCATCCGCACATCCGCGTCGAGAGGCGCCAGATTACGGGCGATATGGAGGGCCTCATGGTGCAACTGATCGGCGGCGTGGCACCCGACATCTACATGGTGCGCGCCGAGTCGATGCCGACCTTCGTGGCCCAGGGGCTCGCCTACGACATCACTCCGTTCATCGAGCGCGACCTCGTCATGGACGACTACTTGGCCGCCTGGAGTTCGGCGCGTTACGACGGCCGCTACTACGGAATTCCGGCCGAAGGCGGAGGCTACAGGGAGGACGGCATCTTCGTCAACCGGGACATCTTCAACAAGGCCGGCATTGAGATTCCGAGTCCCGATCCGGCCGAAGCCTTGACGTTCGATGAGTGGACGCAGCTTTCCATCCGCCTGACCCAGGACGTGGACGGAGACGGCACGCCCGAGCAGTGGGGCACCCACTTCCGCACGACCCGCTGGTACTTCTTCCTTCCCTCGAACGGCGTGAGCGTGTTCAACGAAGATTGGTCCGACACGTACATCGACACGCCGGAAGCGATCGAGGTCCTCGACATCCTGCAGAAGCTGCTCGTCGAGTACAAGGTGGTCTCGCCCGACACGTATCTGTTTGAGCGCGAGGGCAACGTGGCGATGAACATCTACTGGCAGCCGCGGGTGTCGTCCGGCGCCCGGGAGAACATCGGTGACAAGTTCGACTGGAGCGTTGCGCCAATGCCCGCGGGGAAGGCCGGCTCCGTGGGGCTCACCAAGATGAATCCCTTCGTCATCAACCCGGACACGCAGCACGCAGAGGCAGCCTGGGAGTTTCTGCGGTTCTTCCTGTCGGAGGAGGGCCAGAGGATCGTGGCCGATGATAACCGGGCGGTCGTGCTGAAATCGGTAGCTCTGGCGCCCGAGTACGTGTACCTCGATTACCCGCCTTACAACCTGCTGCCTTTCGTCGCGGGCGACGCGGTCGACGTCATGTACCAATTCGAACCTCCCGGCGTGACACGTCCGCAAGCCGTCAGTCAGGCCCTGAACAGGCTGTGGCGCGGCGAAATCCCCGCGCAGACGGCTGCCGAACAGATGGCCGCAGCTTGGCGGGCCGCCTTGGCGAGCCGCGACTGATCGTTATACATGCTGAAGAGCGTGGCGAGGGCTCGGGCGTTTCCGGGCCCTCGTCACGCGTTCTTTGCGTCCGCCCTCCTTCCCCCGAAGCGGCCCGCCAGCCACCGGGCGACCCACGGACCGGTAACGAGCAAGAGGAAAAAGCGGATCATTTGCATGGCCATAACGAAGGGCGGATCCGCGCCGAGCTCGATAGATACGGCGATCATGGCGTCCATGCCTCCCGGCGTACTGCCCAGAAACGCCGTAACGAGGGGCACGTCGGTCACGAGGCTGAATGCGTATCCGAGGCCCGCGGCGGCGAGCATGAGCAGCATGACGAGCGATGTTTGAATGACGAGGACGCGGCCGAGGCGGCTGATGAGGGCCCAATCGAACTGCGTGCCGATCGCCGCCCCTACGGACGCCAGGGCGCCAGCGAAGAGCCAGCCCGGAAAAGCGATGCGCAGGCCGGAGAGCGTACCCAACGTCGTCACCACGAACGGGCCCATGAACATCCCGGCCGGAAGGTGCAGCACTCGACCTAAACCAAGGCCGACGAGTCCCAGAATGGGAATCGCCACCAGATGTCACGCTTGAAACGACGCAGGTTCGGGCACGGGCACGACCGGCGAGTTCGACCCGGCGATCAGCGGCGCGAGGTGTTGCACGGCGAAGGGCGTGACAAAAGCGACCAGAAGCACTCGAAGATACTGAAGGACGGCAACGAGGCGGGCGTCGGCTCCCAAATCCCCGGCCGCGGCAACGATGCTGCCGGCAGCGCCCGGTATCGAGCCAAGAAAGCCGGTCGCCGGATCGATCCGGGCCCAGCGCCAGAGCAAGAACCCGTTGCCGATGCTGAGAAGCGCGGTGACGAGCACGAGCAGCGCCATGGCGGGAAGGCGCGGGCCGATGATGCCAAACACGTCGGGCGGAAGGCGAAGGCCAAAGGCTACGCCCATGAGCGCTTGGGCAACGGTGTGCACGGAACGGGGAACGCGCCACGGCCGGCGTGTCGCAAGGGCCATCAGCAGCCCGGCGAAAAGGGGGCCCAGGAGCCACGGGACCGGAATGCCGATGCGGGAAAAGGCAAGTCCGGCCGGAGTCGCGACCAGGCCGATCAGGATACACTCCCCCAGAGCACGGCCGCGGTGGCGCGCCCGCAGCCAGAGGGACCGGCCGATTTGTCTGGGGGTTTTCCAGCGGGGAGAGGGCAATGAACGGCACCACCTGGGCTGAGGTCATATAACGCGCTATTCTCTTTGCCGGCCGGCTGTCCCTCTTGAGGCGGCGGGCGATCTGTTGGCGTTGCGGCGCCATCCGGGGGCTGCGGCAGAAGGTGTCGCAAGAGGCTGATTTCTTGAAGGTACTCTTATCTATTGCCACGAAACAAGAGATGAATTGATCGCCGTCGATCGAATGAAGGAAAGGA
>JAAYLA010000226.1 GCA_012522135.1 Bacillota bacterium
CGCCAGGGAGGGAGTACGGGAAGCCGTCCTTTTCACCGACGTCGGCAACATTCCGGCCCGAAAAGCATACGAGGCCATTGGCTTTCGGCGAATCGGATCGTTTCGCATCGTACTGCTGGCGCATCCGACCGGCGTGGAACTGAGGTAAACGAGAGGGGGAGGGAGCGCAATGCAAACGGCTGTTTCCGCCAAGGCGGACCAAGCGTTCAGTTACCGTCGCACGTTCCTGTTGGGCACGGGTTTCATGAGCGTGTCCGTCGTATGGGGCATCTACAATACGTTTCTGCCGCCTATCTACGACAAATTGGTCTCGTCCACGCTGCTCGTCGGTCTCATCATGACCATCGACAACATCTTGGCCCTCGTCATACAACCGTGGGTGGGAGCAAAGAGCGACCGCACGTGGACTCGCTTCGGCCGCCGGCTGCCTTACGTGATGGTCGGCATGCCGCTAGCGGGCGTGCTGCTCCTCGGCCTGCCGACGGCGGCGACGTGGGGCCTCGGCGCGCTGCTCCTTTTCACTGTGGGCATGAACATCGGTATGGCCGTAAGTCGCACGCCCATCGTCTCGCTCATGGCCGATCTTACGCCCAGCCGGTTCCGGAGCAGCGCCAACGGCGTCATCAACCTGATGGGCGGAGTCGGAGGGGCGATCGCCCTTTTCCTCGGCAGGCCCCTCGAAAGCCTGAATCCTGCGTATCCCTTCTATTTCGCAGCGGTCGTGGCCCTTCTCATCCCTTGGTTCTTGCGCCTTGTAATTAAAGAGCCGCGGGAGCTTCCGCCTACCGCGGCAGACGACGGGGAGGAGAGCATCGCGACCGTGGCCGGCGCCCTGCGGGCCATCGTCTTCGGTCGAGATAAGAGCGGCCTTTTGCTCCTTTTCGCCATCTTTTCGTGGTTCATCGCGTTCGCCGGTTCGGAGGCCCTTTTCAGCCTCTACGGCCAGCGTGTCCTCGGCATCACTCCTGGCGAGGCGGGACAGACGTTGCTCTTTTTGGTCGGCACCGTGATCCTCTTCGCCGTACCTGCGGGTTGGATCGGCCAGCGCGTCGGTAGGCGGCGGGCCATCATGGCGGGCCTTTTCCTCTTTGGTCTCATGTTTCTTATCCTGTGGCCCTTGCGCGACGTCGGGCTCATCCGGCTCGTCCTGCCCGTGGGCGGAGTCGGCTGGTCCCTGGTCGTCGTCAACTCCCTTCCCATGGTGCTGGAGCTCGGGCGCAGCAGCGAGGCGGGAGCGTACACCGGCACTTACTACGTCGCCTCCATGAGCGCCAACATCGCCGGACCCCCGCTCCTGGGAGGTCTCATGGACGTGCTGGGCGACGGCGTTTTGTTCCTGCTTTCGGCGCTGTTCCTAGGAATCGCTTTGGTCCTGATGAGCTTTGTGCGACGGGGTGAGGCGGCGGAAGCGGCGGCGCGCCCGGCGGTGTAGACGGAAAGGCGGCAGCACATCGCGGCAGGGCTTTGTCCGCATGGGTGGAGAAGCATATGGAAGGAAAGCGAATACATCACGCAAGGAGGCGGAGCGCATGATTCCGACGATTACCCTCGGCAAGACGGACGAGAAGGTGCCCGTATTAGGCCAAGGAACTTGGAAGATGGGGCTCGATCCGGCCATACGGGACCAAGAGATCGCAGCGCTGAGGACCGGTATCGAGCACGGCATGACCCTCATCGATACGGCGGAAGTGTACTCGGAAGGCGAATCGGAGCGGATCGTCGGCGAGGTGATCCAAGACTGCCGGGACGATATTTTCCTCGTAACGAAAGTCTGGCCCACCAACGGGACGTACGACGGCGTGCGTCGCGCCGCGGAAGGGAGTCTGAAACGCCTGCGTACCGACCGCATCGATCTGTACCTTCTCCATTGGCCGAGCGCCGACCATCCGGTGGCCGAGACGATGCGCGGCATGCGGGCCCTGGTGGAAGAGGGCATCATCCGTTACGTGGGCGTCAGCAACTTTTCGGCCGAACTGATGCAGGAGGCCATCGACGCGCTGGGTGACATCCCGCTCGCCGTGAACCAAGTCGTCTACCATATGAAAAACCGGGTGATCGAACATTCGGTGAAGCCTTTCTGCGACAAGAACCGGGTGACGATCATGGCCTACTCGCCCTTCGGAGCCGGCTCCTTCCCCGAACCGGGCAGTCCGGGCCGTCGGGTGCTCGACGAGATCGGGGCCAAGTACGGCAAGACGGCGTACCAGGTGGTCCTCAACTGGCTCGTCGCGCAAGGCAACGTCATCGCGATTCCGAAGGCAGCCAATCCGAAGCACGCGGCCGAGAACGCGAAGGCCATGGATTTCCGACTTACCGAAGAAGAGATCGCCCGCATCGACGAGGCGTTCCCGCTTCCCGAAAATGACTTCGTGGTGCGGCGGCACTGAGTAAAGCCCGCCGTGGCAAAGGAGGATGAGGCCGTGAAACTGTACATGCGCTTTCTTGCCGTCGTCGTGTTGGTATCGGTGCTCTCGGTCCCGGGCCTGGCGGAAGAAGTCCGCCTGACGCTGCTCACGCATTACAGCACGGCCCATCCCCACGGGCGGGCCCTGGAGGAGTACGCCGCTGAGTACGAGCGGCTCAATCCGGGTGTGAAGATTGAAATCCAGTTCATCACCAACGACATGATGCTCAATCGGCTCGTTGTGGGCGCGGCGAGCGACACTTTGCCCGACATGGCGCACGTAGCCGGTTACATGCTGGCGGACCTCGCCGCGTCCAAGGTCATCGCTCCGCTGCCCGACGAGCTTGTCGCGCACATAGCGGACGCCTACCTTCCCGGCGTGGTCGATCTACTGGCTTACGACGGCAAAGTTTGGGGATATCCAACCGAATACATGCCCCGGGCCGTCGTGTACAACCGCAACCTCTTTAGCGACGTAGGACTTCCCGACCGCACGCCCGAAAGTTGGGCCGAGCTGCGGGAGTTTGCGGCGCGCCTTACTGACCGCAACCCCGACGGCTCGTTCAATGTGTCAGGCTTCGGCGTCGGCCTGAGCTCGGGAGGCCATCAGGAGCACGGCCTGCTGCTGTCCCTTTCTTATCCGCTGGGCGGCAGGCTCTTGAGCGACGGCGGGCGCGAGGTTGTCCTTGCCTCGCAAGCGAACGTCGACGCCCTGGATTTCTTGCGCGAGCTAGTCGCCGCGGGATACGCCGAAGCGCGGGAATGGCACGTCCTCGGTATGCGGGCAGGAACCATGGCCATGACGGTCGCTCCGGGACCGTACTGGCGTACCGAGTTCCTCAACGAAGGGCCCAGCGTGTACGCCAGCATGGGCACGGGGCTGCTGCCGGCGCCCGAGCCGGGCATGGCTCCAGCCGCGGCGGGCTACGGTTGGCTCTTTGTAGTCAGCTCGCGGACGCCCTATGCGGACGAGGTCTACAAGTTCCTTAACTGGCTCAATCTGGAGCCGACGGAAGCCGGTACGACGCGCATGGGCAACGTCCTGGCGCACCTCGGTTCCATCCCCGTCACGCCCGACGATTTGCGCAACCAAGAGGCCGTGCGCGAACCCTTCATGGCCGGCTTCGTCGAGGCCGTGGCGAAGGGTCTCACCTTTGAAGAGATCTTAGCCCCGGGGGCACCTGAAATCTACGCGCAAATGGGACTTGCGGTGCGCAGCGTCGTTACGGGAACGGCGTCGCCGCTGAACGCTCTCAGCCAGGCCCAGGAACGGATCCAAGCGATTCTCGACCGGGTTTACGACTAAAGCGGCTCGTCGAAAGCGGTACGGCCCGGCCTTCGGCCATCTTCGTTCCCCACCACGTACATCGGAGGTTGCAGCATTGATTGAAGCAGTGCTCTTTGACATGGACGGGACGCTTCTTGACATCGACTTCGGCGGCTTTCTGGATGCCTACATGAAAGCCGCCGTGGCCCGCTTTCATGACGTGGGCCCCGCCGAAGAGGTGGCCCGGCAGCTTGTCGCCTCTACGGTGGCGATGATTCAGAACAAGGAGCCGGGCCGTACCATTTTGGACGCGTTCATCGACGACTTTTTCCCGGCCCTCGGCTTGCCCAAGGAAGAGATCCAGCGTTTTATGGCCTTTTACCGGGAGGACTACCCGGCTCTTCATTACTGGGCAAGGCCGATGGACGGGGCACGGGAGATCTTGCAGGCGGCCTTCGACCGGGGGT
Source organism: Bacillota bacterium (assembly GCA_012522135.1). Classification (GTDB taxonomy): domain Bacteria; phylum Bacillota; class Limnochordia; order DTU080; family JAAYLA01; genus JAAYLA01. The sequence continues at coordinate 4,139 of JAAYLA010000226.1, forward strand.
ACAAAGTCGCCATCGCTACGGCGCCCCTTTTTCCCCGGGAGGCCATCTGGGAACGTCTGCGCTGGGGGAAGGTGGATGACTTCCCGTATGACTTCGTCGCCGGCGCCGACGTGCTGCACATTGCGAAGCCCTTCCCCGGATATTACCTGGAAATCGCCGAAAAGCTCGGTGTGGCCCCCGAGGCGTGTCTGATGATCGGCGACGAGCGCGAAATGGACGGCCACGCGGCGCGGGTAGGGATGCGTACCTTGCTCGTCGGTCCGGACCGTCCTTCGAACATGGAGCTTTGGTTTGCGGGCCAGGTGCCGGCCCCCGAAGCGCAAGTCCCCCGCTACCCCGACCTGCACGAGCTGCGCCGGGCCCTGCAGGAGGAAGGGATCCTGTAGCAAGGTGCCGCAGGGAGCGCAGCATCTCGCGCTTCCGGCCACGGGGTCGGGGCGGCGGCCGGGTCGGCGTGCGGCTTGCCGCATGTCGAGCTGCGTGGCCCGACTGACTTGGTAAGTTTCGCGCCGCTCCATACAGGGATCCGCATTCCTTTGCAGAATTTCCAGGGAGCGTGCTGGGGGAGGCCAAAATGGATGCAAACCGTTCATCTGATCTCCGGTCTGCCCTGTTCCGGGAAGACCACGTATTCGAAGCGTCTCGCCGCTGAACTGGACGCTGTTCATTTCTGGCTCGACTACTGGCTGATCACGCTCTACGGCGCATACAATATCGACGAAGTGGGCCATCCAGAGCACGTCCGCCGGGTGCTCGCCTGCCGCGAGCTGATCTGGGCCATGGCCGTCGAGTTTCTCCGCCGCGGTGCCGATGTCATACTCGACGACGGTTTCTTTTTGCGCGAACATCGCGAGCAGGTCGTGCGCATGGCACGGGAGGCGGGAGCCCAGGCGAAGATTCACTACCTGAACACGCCCGTGGAGGTCCTGCGGGTTCGGCTACAGGAGCGCAACGCCAACCTGCCCAAGTACAATTTCCCGATTTCGCCCGACCGGTTCGATTACTTCGTGGACATGTACGAAGTGCCGTCGGCGGACGAGGGCGCGGAACTGGTTATCGTCGAGTAGTGCGGCGTTGGGAGACGCGATTGGAAAGCCTTGGATGTCCGTTGACGCGTGTCCCTTTGCGTTGGGACGTCCGAACGTGTATACTGCGGGTGGATCGCGGCGCGTGGTGCCGCATCCGTCGCGCTTCCGATTCGCCAGAACAGTATGAAGGAATGGTGGCGTAGAACAGATGAAGAAACCCGTACTCTACGTACTCCTGGTGTTGGGTATTTCCCTGATTGCCGCGTTCACCGGATTTACCACGGAGCAAGTCTTTGCCATTGCCATTTTCGTCGGCTTTATCTGTGGTACGCTGCTCTTTTGGGAGTTCCGTCTGGCCTTTGCGCTCGTCGGAATCGCCCTGCTTCTGGGCAGCGGTCTGCTCGACGTGCCGCACCTGATCGAGTTTGCCAGCCTGGACGTCATCCTGTTTCTCGTCGGGATGATGATCCTCGTCGGCTATTTGGAGGAAAAACACTTTTTCAACTGGGCGCTGGACAAAACACTGCCCTACATCAACCACAGTGCCACGAAGTTGATGACGGCTCTCATGATCTTTTCGTTCTTTTCCGCCGCCTTTGTCGACGAGGTTACCTCCATCCTGTTCATGGCGGCCATCATGTTGCGCGTCTGCAGGCACTACAAGGTGAATCCGGTGCCGTTCATTATCATGATCGTCTTTGCCACGAACATCGGCAGCAGCGCGACGGTCGTCGGCAACCCCGTCGGCGTGCTGATTGCCCTCCGGTCGGGCTATTCGTTCCCTGACTTCCTGCGCTGGGCCTCGCCGATTTCCATCATCGGCTTGGTGATCACGACCGTCCTTTCGTTGTGGTACTTCCGCAAGCCGATGGCCGAGTTGCAGGCGTCGATCAAGCGGGTGCACCAGGTGGAAAAGGAAGCCGGCACGGCCGCCGCAGAGGAAACTTACGACAGCAAGGATATGCGCCTGCCCGGTCTGCTGTTTGTTCTCACCATTGCCGGCCTAATCGCGCACAAGGCTATTGAGGACGCGCTGGGCCTCGGGCACAACGTCATGCTCGTCGGCGTGGCCCTGCTCGCGGCGGGTGTCGTACTCTTCGTCACCCGCGACCATGCGAAGCGGCTGGTCGAGACGCGCGTCGACTGGTGGACGCTGAGCTTCTTCATGCTGCTGTTTGCCTCCGCCGGTACGCTGCAGTACGTGGGGGTCACTTCCCACTTGGCCGAAGGTATGATCAACCTGACGGGAGGTAACGTCCGGCCCCTATTCGTCGTCGTCACCTGGGGCATCGGCCTGCTCACGGCGTTCATGGACAACGTGCTGGCCGTGGCAAGCTTCATCCCCATCGTGGGCGACTTGGCCGAAGCCGGGATGCAGGTGGCACCCTTGTGGTGGGGTATGCTGATGGGCGGCACGATTGCGGGCAACCTGACCTTCATCGGCAGCACGGCGAATATCGTGGCCATCGGCATGCTCGAGAAGGAAGAGAAGAAGAGCATCTCGTTCATGGAGTGGTTCTGGCCGGGTCTGGTCACGGTCATTCCGACGCTGGTCGTCGCCACGATCCTGCTCTACATCCAGATCCCGCTCATGTTGAACTAGGAGCCTTCATCTGGTGGTCGAGAACATCCGCCCGGCGGCGCTGCCGGACAGAAGGGGCTGTCCCAAACACACTTTTGGGACAGCCCCATGTTTTTTCGCTTGTGCCTCTGCCGCCTTGCCTGTGCCAGTGTGACATATCTCAGGCTGTTCGCTGGACCGCCGGACTGCATGCGGCCTTCAGCCTCAAGGGATCGGCAACGCAAAGAGCCGGGCCGCGGTCCGAAAGCGTATACTGGCCCGATCCGCCTCGGAAAGCTCCAATGTTTCGAGCTTTACGAGGGCGGGCGCGCCGTACGAAAAGGGCAGGTGGGTGCCGAAAAGCAGATGGGCCGGACCCACGTACGCCAAAGCCCGGCCCAAGTCGCGCCGGTCGGCCGGGTGCCGGTGCAGCTGGTAATCGACTTCGGCCAAAGACAGGTCCACGTACCACGCCTTGTCACGCAGGCCGGGATCCCGCACGAAGTCGCTGTGGAAAAGCCCCCGGGCGTTGGTGATGATCAGCTGCAAATTCGGCACGGCCCGCAGCAGCGCCGCCGCCGCACCGAAGCCGACGGTTTGGCCCGGGTCGAGGTGATGCCGCTGCCTAGGGTCTTCTATGCGGTGAGCGACCAGGACCGGCAAGCCCCGCTCCGCGCACGCCGCAGCGGCTCGTTGCGCCGCGGGTGAGTCGAGATCGTAGCCGTGGTACTGGGGAATCAGCCGTACGCCCCGGGCGCCGAGGCGCTCTGCGGCGGCGTCCAGATCGTCTTCCCAGCCGGCGTAGTTCGGGTTGATCGTGGCCACGGGAAACAGCCGATCGCCGTACGGCGCCAGCGCTTCGGCCAGGTCTTCGTTGGCCGGCTGAACGTTGCGATAAAGGATTGAGTCGATAGACGAAACCAGAGCATGCGTGACGCCCAGGTAGTCAAGGCGGGCCACGAGCTCTTCTGCCGTCCGGTCCCGCAGCCTCCTGTAGGGCCAATGGCCGAGCCAGCAGTTCACGTCGACGAGCATTGCGCATCACCCCGCGGCATGTTGAGCGGCGCGAGTCCTTGCTCTGCCAAAAGGCGCGCCGCGTTCCGCCAGAAAATCAGGTCCTGCTCCTCCTCCGTCAAGTCCGCATCGAGCACTTTGCCCACGCTGCCCGCCATGGTGCCGTCCGTACCGAAAAGCACCCGCTTGGCTCCGAGTTCGGCCACGGCCATCTCCACCTGACCTGCATCCAAGTTGCTGCCGCTTACGTCGACGTACACGTTGGGCGACGCATCGCGCAAAGCCCGCAGCGTCCACTCCCAGTCGCCTCCGCCGCCGATGTGGGCATGAATGAGCAGCGCATCGGGATACTTTTCGCTGGCAACGGCAAAATCGGCGCCGTGGGAGGTGAGGGGCTGCTGCCTTTGGTGTTCCGGCGCCGGAAGGTATGCGGCGTGCACCAACACCGGTACACGGCGTTCCGTGGCTAGCTTGATAATGGGTTCCACCACGGGGTCGTGCAGCTTGTATTGGTTGTACAGTTTGAAGCCGATCATGCCCCGGCCAAGACAGCGCTCGGCCTCTTCGATCACGCCGGGCTGGCCGGGAATGAGAAAGGCCATGCCCCGGATGCGGCCTGGGTGTCGCTCCATGGCGCGCAAGATGACGTCGTTATGGGCCCGCACTTCCTCAATAGGTGCTAGCCGGCCGCCGGTGATCGGGGCGGAACACCAGAATTCCGTGATGCCGAGCCGGGCGCCGCACGCGATCAAGTGGCTGCTGGAGACGGCTTCGCCTTGCATGGGCCAGACGTGGGCGTGCATGTCGATCTTCGGCCGGGCGAGGGCTGCGGCAACGTCCACAGGCTCTCTCACGGCCGTGTTTTTACCGCACGCTTGCATGCAACCGCCTTCCTTCCAGAAGTATCTACCCGTTGTCCGTTCGACGTGGCGATTTTTGGACCTTGCTGCTCACCAAAAGCCCCGGCGGTATTGCTCGGGAGGATCGATCCGGCCGCCGGTGGCGCGAATGGCACGGATAGCCCAGTACGGATCGGACAGCATGCCGCGACCGACCGCGACCAAGTCCGCAGCGCCGTTGGCGACCGCCGCTTGGGCTAGCTTCGGCTCGTCAAGCATCCCCACCGCGATGACGGGCACCCGTACCGCCTCCTTGATCGCCCGGGCATAGGGCAAGAGGTAACCGGGGTAGTTGCCGGGACGCCGCTGCGTGCCTACGGGTCCGTCGCCGCCGCTTGAGACGTGGAAGGCATCGACACCTGCATCTCGGTACCGCAGGCAAAGACCGATCGCGTAATCCAAATCGTAACCGCCGTCCATGTACTCGACGGCCGAGATGCGGAAGATGAGGGGCATACCTTGCGGCATGACGCGCTTTACGGCCCGGATTACCTCGACGCCGAAGAGGCCAGGATCCTTCCCGTACTCGTCGTCCCGCTTGTTGATCGCCGGGGAGTGGAATTGGTGGATCAAATAGCCGTGGGCGCCGTGCAGTTCGATCGTGTCCACGCCTGCGGCCACGGCTCTGCGGGCCGCATCTTGAAACTTCTTTACCATGGCCCGGACTTCGTCGGTCGTGAGGGCGCGGGGCGTCTTGGAGTGCTCGTCGTACGGAATCGCCGACGGCGCGACGGGCACCTCGGCATCTTGGGCTTTCCGTCCGGCGTGGGCGATCTGGATGCCAACCTTGGCGCCGTGGGCCTTAACCGACGCGATGAGCCGGGCGAACGGCTCGATGTGCTCGTCCGACCAAAGGCCGAGGCACCGGTTCGAAATGCGCCCGTCGGGCTCTACGTTGGTCATCTCGATTATGATCAGACCCGTACCGCCGATCGCTCGTGACGTGTAGTGGACCGTATGCCAATCGTTCGGCTTGCCGTCTTGCGCCCAAACCGAATACTGGCACATGGGCGGCATGACGATGCGGTTTTTCAACTTCAGGTCCTTCAGCTGAAAGGGCGTGTCCAAGCGCACGTCGCCTGGAGCTTCAGGCTGCGTCGACATGTTGCTTCGCCTCCGTGCAAATGCTGTCGACATATTCTACCACGGAAAAGGCGTGTGGTAAGATAAAGCCTGAGGCGCTTGAGACCGAACGCAATTGAAAACGAGGGGACGGTTCCGATCGCTAACGACAGGCTCGAAAGGCAAATCCGGTTCATCGTGGAAGCGGACAGGCTGAAGCAGGTGCTGCGGCGCAACAGGCTGGTGGACGGGTCGCGGCGGGAAAACACGGCCGAGCACTCATGGCATCTGACTTTGATGGCCGTCGTGCTGGCCGAGCATGCGAACGCGCCCGTAGACCTTTTGCGCGTGCTCAAGATGCTCATCGTGCACGACGTGGTCGAGATCGACGCCGACGACACCTTCTGCTACGATCCGCAGGGCATGGCGTCGAAGGAGGAGAAGGAGCGGCGGGCGGCGGAGCGGCTCTTCGGCCTGATCCCGGAGCCCGGCGGCAGCGAGCTGAAGGCGCTGTGGGAGGAGTTCGAAGCCCGGCAGACGTCCGAGGCGAGGTTTGCAGCCGCGCTCGACCGCGTGCAGCCCGTACTGGCCAACTATTTGACGGACGGCGGCACGTGGCGGGAGTACGGCGTCACCTACGATCAGGTCATGCAGCGGTTACGTCCTATCGCCGACGGCTCCGAGGTGCTGTGGGACTACGTGCAGGGATTGATCGAGGAAGCCGTCCGGCGCGGGGACATCGTGAAGTAGCGACACGCCGGGTGCCGCCTGGTCTCAGGCGAGCAACAGCCGGTCGTCGACCAGGCTTTCGCCCCGGACCCGGGTGAATTCGGCCAACAGATCGGCCACGGTCATCGTTTGGCGCACCTGGCCGCTCAGGTCGAGGACGATTTTCCCTTCGTGCATCATGATCGTGCGGTCGCCGAGGCGCAGCGCTTGTTCCAAATTGTGGGTGACCATGAGGGTAGTGAGGCCGTACTCCCGCACGATCCTTTCTGTCAAGGCGACCACCTGCTGTGCCGTCTTCGGATCCAACGCCGCAGTGTGCTCGTCGAGGAGGAGCAGCGACGGCTTTGTCATCGTGGCCATCAGGAGCGAAAGGGACTGTCTCTGCCCGCCCGAAAGTAGCCCCACTTCGCTGCGGAGCCGGTCCTCCAAACCTAAACCGAGCACGGCGAGGAGCTCTCTGAAGCGAGCCCTCCGTTCTTTCGTGACGCCGCGGCGCAGCGTGCGGCGCAGACCCCGGGACTCGGCCATGCTGAGGTTTTCCTCGATGGTCATGGACGCCGCCGTACCCTGCAGCGGATCTTGGAACACCCTGCCGATGAACGCCGCCCGCCGGTGTTCGCTCAAGTTCGTGATGTCGGTCCCGTTCAGCGAAATCGTGCCGGTGTCGGGGATGTACCGGCCCGCCACAAGGTTCAGCAGCGTCGACTTGCCGGCGCCGTTGCTGCCGATGACGGTGACGAACTGCCCTTGCGGAACCGTAAGGCTCACCCGGTCGACCGCGATTTTCGTGGACCCGCCGCCGACGGGAAAGCTCTTAGACACTTTCTTGATGCTCAACACGGGCGAGTTCATCCCCTTCCAATTCCATTCGCCGCAAACGCCAGCGCACTCTTCTTTGGTTTAAGCTTTCCCTGATCGTAGGAGCAGCCAGGGCCAGTACCACGATGGCGGCCGTGACGATTCGCAGGTCCGTCGGCGCAAACCCTGCTCGCAGGGCGTAGAAAATGGCCAGACGATACAGCACCGAACCCGTCAGAACGCCCAAGGTGGCGCGGAAGACGGTGGTCGGGCGGATCAGCGCGTTGCCTAGAATGACGGAAGCGAGACCCGAGACGATCGTGCCCAGGCCCATCCCTACGTCGGCGTAACCTTGGTACTGTGCGATGAGGGCGCCCGCTAATGCAACGAGACCGTTCGAGAAGGCCAGGCCCATGACAATCATCAAGTCGGTGCTCACGCCCAAGCTGCGGATCATCGTCTGATTGTCGCCGGTCGCCCGCATCGACAGGCCGATTTCGGTGGAAAGGAACCAGTCGATGAGCAGCTTGATCAAGACGGCCAAGACCGTAAACACGATGAGGGACTGGTACGGATGGTCGAAGCCTAACTGGACGAGCTGCTTGAACACCGTCGGTTCACGGAGCAGCGGCACATTGGGCCGGCCCATGATACGCAGGTTGATCGAGTAGAGCGACGTCATGGTCAGAATGCCCGCCAGCAGGCCCGTAATGCGCATCTTGGTGTGGAGGAGCGCCGTCATACTGCCCGCAGCCATCCCGGCCAACACGGCGACCGACGTGGCGGTGAGGGGATGCGCTCCATTGACGATCAGCGTTGCGGCCACGGCGGCTCCTAAGGGGAAGCTGCCCTCCACCGTCAGGTCGGCAAAGCTGAGCACTCGGAAGGTCAAATAAACGCCGAGCGCCAGGATGCCGTAGGCCAGTCCCTGTTCGATTGAGCCGCTCAGTGCGTACCAGTTCACAGCCTTGGCTCCTCTCCGAATGGTGCGTACGTGGGGGGGAAGAGGGGAGCCGGAGCGTTACGGACGGCGAGCTTCCCCACGGATCCGGCTCCCCCGCGGTCGTCTTAGTCTTCGATAATGCGCGCCGCCTGGGCCAGGACCGCTTCGGGAATAGTAAGGCCGATGCGGCGGGCGGCTCCGAGATTGAGCACCACGGTCATCTCGGACTGATACTCAATGCTTATTTCCGCCGGATCTTCGCCTTGCAACACGCGGTGGGCGATGTCGGCCGTCTGTCTGCCCAGCTGGTAGTAGTCGATGCCGATGGTGGCCAACGCGCCGTTCTCAACGCTCTGGTCTTCACCTGCGATGAGGGGCAGGCGAGCCTGTTCGGAGACTAGGACGACCGACTCGATGGCCGCCACGACGGTGTTGTCGGTGGGCACGTAGATGGCATCGACCCGCCCGACGAGCGATTGCGCGGCCTGCAGTACTTCGGCGGTGGTAGCGGCCGTGGCCTCGACGAGGGTCAGGCCCAGGTCACGGGCGGCATCCCGGGCGATCTGTACCTGCACTACCGAGTTGACTTCACCGCTGTTGTACAGGACGCCGACCCGCCTCGCGTTCGGGACGATTTGGGTCAAGAGCTCGAGCTGCGTGCGGACGGGCGTCAGGTCTGAGGTGCCGGTGAGGTTTCCGCCCGGCCTTTCGATGCTGTCTACGAGCTGTGCCGCGACGGGATCAGTCACCGCCGTGATGAGGATCGGGATATCGTCGATTACGTTGACCGCCGCCTGGGCTGCCGGGGTGGCGATCGCCAGGACCAGATCCTTGCGGTCGGACTTGAACTTCTGAGCGATCGTGACGGCGATCGACATTTCGTTCTGCGCGCTTTGGATGTCGAATTCCGCTTCATAACCCAGCTCGCTCAAGCGGTCGATGAAACCTTGGCGGGCTGCGTCCAAAGCCGGATGCTCGACGAGCTGCAGCACGCCGATCTGTAGCGGCTGGGCAAAGCTGACGGCAGACAAAAGAAGGAAAAGCAGTAAGCCGGATGAGGCAGCCAGTACGCGCTTTCTCATGGCACACATCACTCCCGTACAAGATGGTGTTAGCGGGCGGCACACACCCCATGCCACGGCCTCGTCGCGCGGCGGGATGTGGGTCCATGGTGAATCTAGGTCAGGAATCGTGGGAGACGTGCTCACCTCCTACTTGGGAGAAGCGGTCCTTGACCACTTTCATGACCAAGGAGGTGTCGCTTCCCACGACTCCCGGAATGGCTCGGAGACGTTTCGTCAGGAAATGGAAAAGTTCTTCATTCGATTCGACAGCTATCTCCAGCATTAAGTCGTAGGTCCCGGCGCACACGGCCGCATACCGCACTTCGTCCCATTCCTGGAGCTTAGATAAAATAGCCTCCACTTCCTGACCTTCCGTATGGACGCCTACGATAGCCGTGACGGCGCGCCCGATGTACGCCGGATTGACGACGCCCACCACGTGCAACACGCCTTCCTCCATGAGGCGGCTGACCCGTTTGCGCACCGTCGCCTCGGCCAAGTCCAGCTCTTTCGCGATGGCCGTGTACGGAAGGCGTCCGTCCTTGCGCAACATCTTAAGTATTTGAAGGTCGATCTCATCCAGTTGAAACCGCTTTGACATGTTACACACTCCGCCATTCCGGAAATCTCGGGTGGTAAGGTGATTCGTACGTATGCCGATGATTATTCACGAAATCGATCAAAAGTCCTCCCGGGGAATGGGAAATTAGTCTCGTACGGCGCCGGTTCGTGGCGGAATCGGTACGCGTTCGAAGCTCGAGCATAGCTGCGGGACCTGGACGGGGGCGGCCGGAGCAGACTGACGGAGTGGTAGGAAGGAAAAGGGCCTCCTTCGGCGAAGATGATGCGTGCCACTCCTCCGACACGCCATAAAGCACCGGTCATGACGGGATGGTTACGTGCCCGGCCGGTGCGTTTTGTTTTCTTGTGCAGCTAGTGCAGTTGGACGCAAACCACAAAG
>JAAYLA010000227.1 GCA_012522135.1 Bacillota bacterium
GACTTCGGGGACGAGCCCAACGACGGCAACTTCCTCATCAACGGCCTCGTGTTCCCGGACCGCCGGCCCTCACCCGGGTTCATCGAGTATAAGAAGGTCCTCGAGCCTGTAAAGGTAGAAGCGGTCGACCTCGAGCAAGGCAGGCTTCGTCTGCGCAACATGCTCGATTTTGCGTCCCTCGACCATCTGCAGCTTACATGGACTTTGATGGAAGACGGAAAGCAGCTGCAGGCGGGGACCGCGCCGATGCCCCATGTGAAGGCGGGCGAGACAGGCGAGGTGACCATTCCGTTCACCAAGCCCAAGGTGCTACGGGCGGGCGCGGAATACTGGCTCAACCTGCGCTTCACGTTGAAGGAGGCGCAGCCTTGGGCCGAGGCGGGGCACGAGCTGGCCTGGGCCCAGTTCAAGCTGCCGTTTGAGGTACCGGCGAAGAAGTCGTCGAGCCGCCCGGTGCCGCCTTTGGCCCAGCGGGAGGCAGGCCACGCCTTGGTGCTGGCCGGGCCGTACGCCGAGGTGCGGTTCGATCGGCTGGCCGGGCGCATCACGGACATGACTTACCACGGCCGGCGCATCTTGGTCGCGGGTCCGCGGCTCAACTTCTGGCGGGCGCCCATCGACAACGACAGCCGCAAGTTCGAAGGGCTCTGGCGCAAGGCAGGGCTCGACCGGCTCACCGAGCGTGTGGACGACGTGGCGGTGGAGCGGCTGGACGATACCACGGTCCGGGTGAAGGTGCGCTCCCGCATTGCGCCGCCCATCTGGTCCCACGGTTTCGAGTGCGACGTCACGTATACGGTGTCGGGCGACGGTACGGTGAAGGTGGAGGCCCACGGGGTGCCGGTGGGTGAGCTGCCCGTACTGCCGCGCATCGGCCTGCAGATGACGTTGCCGGGCTCCCTCGATCAGGTAAAGTGGTACGGCCTGGGCCCGGGCGAAAACTACGTCGACAGCAAGGAGGCGGCTCGCGTCGGGCTGTGGGCGTGCACGGTGGATGACCTGTACGTGCCCTACGTGTTCCCGCAGGAGAACGGCAACCGCTCCGAGGTGCGCTGGGCGACGCTGGCCGATCTGCGCGGGTTCGGCTTGAAGGTGCAGGGACTGCCCGAGTTCAACTTCAGCGCGCACCGCTTCACGACCGAGGATCTGGAGCGGGCCCGCCACACGTGGGAGCTGAAGCCCCGGGAAACCATCACCTTGAACGTGGACTACAAGCACCACGGTTTGGGCAGCAACTCGTGCGGACCGGAGCCGCTGCCCGAGTACCAGCTGCAGCCCGAGGAGTTCCGCTTTGCCGTAGAGCTCGTGCCGGGGCTGTTCCGGCGGGTGTAGGGGCAGGACGGACGCGTTCGGGCCGCACAGGCAAAACGAAGCGGTGACCATTAGCGCAGGACCAGGCAGGGGGGCTGTCCCGAAAGACCATTCGGGACAGCCCCGTTGTCAAGGTGACCCAATCATGGGTCAAAGGCCACGGCGCCTTCAGAGGCGGTGGCGGACTCGAGCGCGGGGCCAGCGTCGAGCGCGGCGCCTGCGTCATCCCAGCTCGCGGCGTTGCGGGCTGGTGCCAGATTCTGGTAGCAGCTCGTGCTGCGGCGCAGTGACCCATCGGTGGGTCGCTCTCCCTTGCCGATGACCCACTGGCGGGTCATTCCACCGCTTCAGCGACCCACCGGTGGGTCACACGGCTCGGACAGGACGGTGGGCGGTAGCCGCCTATCTCCGTCTCCCGGCGTTATCGCAGCAAGAGGAGCTGGAAGTAATTTCCAACCGACCTGCCCACTGCTGGACAGAGGCGCTCGACCCAAGAATGGGTCGCGTACGGAGCTGGGCTGTCCCAAAAGAGCGTTCGGGACAGCCCAGCTGTTTTTATGTGGGGACACGCCCGGGCGCACCGCGCTCAAGTCTATGGGGTGCATGCTGGGTTGCGGCGGCTTGCGGCGGTGGCGGAAACCCGCGCCGCCTTGTGTTGCGTAGGACAAGAAGAGAGGATGTGAAACAATGCGCACGCGCGCATAGGAGAACGTGCCCGCCGACTCGAACCATACCACCGACGGGATGGACCGGACTAACGACGGAATGGAACGGACTAAGGAAGGGGCCGCGGGATGGACCGGCCGACGCACGTCATTAGGGAGGGATGGCCGTGAACCGTCAATCGGGGGCCGTAGCTGCCGCGATATTGGGAATTCTCCTGGCGTTCGGCATGTTTTTCGCCGCCCGGGAGCTGAAGGACGCGGTTCGCATATGGAAGCAGGCCGACCGGGTCGTGAGCGTAAAGGGCTTTTCGGAACGTCATATCAAGGTGGACCTCGTGCTGCTGCCCATTACATATACCGTCCACGGCACTACTTTGGAGGAGCTGTACGAAAACCTCGAACGTGACGAGGCCAAGATCCGGGCGTTCCTGCTCGAGGCGGGCTTCACGGAGGATGAGCTCAGCACCACTGCGCCCGAGGTGACCGATCAGTGGGCCAGCTATTACGGCGACCGCCTGCCCGACGAGCGCTACCGGGCCAACGCCACGGTGGTCGTCCGCACTGAGCAGGTGGATCTGGCCAAGGAAGTGATGGTCAATACGGACGAGTTGGTCAAACAGGACGTCCTCATCGCCCAGAGCTGGGAACACCGGCCCCAGTTCCTCTTCACCAAGCTGGATGAAGTGAAGCCGGAAATGATCGCCGAGGCTACCGCCGACGCCCGCCGGGCCGCAGAGCAGTTTGCGGTCGATTCGGGCAGCACCATAGGCAAGATCCGCTCGGCGCAGCAAGGGTACTTCACCATAGAAGACCTCGACCGTTACACGCCCGACATCAAGAAGGTGCGGGTCGTCACCACCATCGAGTATACGTTGGAAGACTGACGACAACCCGATCGGAGGCTGAGTGCGTATGGCGAGCGTGCCCCATCACTTCCGGACCGGCCGTGCCGCTGGCCGGCATGCACATAACCGCACTGCGGTGGTCCTCTTGGTCCTTTCGGCCGTGGTCGTCCTTCTTACCTTGGGCGGTCTGCCGGCCCGGGCTTCGGGTGCCGAAGCGGCCACATCGGGCCTCACCGTGACGAAGACCGTGCACGCGGACAGCGCCTGGATCGATGCGGGCCGGCTCGAGGTATTCCGGCTTTCGTCGACGCCCGAAGCGGACGACGGCGCGATCGTGGTCACCTGGGCGCTCGACCGCAGCACCTGGTTTCCCACGTGGAATCTGCTGCTGACGAGCGAAACGGGACTGCTTCCGCCCTCGGGGTTCAAGATCGGGCCCGTCTCGCCAGTGGAAGGCTTTGCCTACGACCTCGCCCTGAGCGTGCACCCGGAAACCGGCACGATTGCGCTGGTCGTCTATAGCCTCGCTGAGGGGCGGACGCTGCGGCAGCAGATGTGGCAGGTGGAGCCTATGGCAGCGCCGCTCGTGCCCGTCGGCGACGCCGGTACCGTGACCGGCTCGTACCTTCCCGTGGCGGCGACGTGGGATCTGACGGTACCCCTCGAGAGCGGCAGCTACGTCGCCGTGAGCCTGATCAACCGGACGGAGGAGGTCGCCGTTCGCACCGCCCTCGGCGCCGTGGCGGAAGGCGAGGTATACCTGCTCGTCGACGGGGGCGGCGAGCGCCGAGAAGTGCTGCTCGGGCCCGCGGCATACGAAATGGCCCTGTACCCGCTGGATGTGAGCCGTCTGCCCCTCGGGCCCCTCACGCTGGCGCTCCAATACCGTGTCGCAGGGGAGCCCGTATGGGTCAGCCCGCCCCGGCAAGTGACCGTGGGCAGGGTGGAGGCTGCGGTGCGGCAGGCGGAGCCCCGAGCCGAGGCGGCTGTGCTCGAGGTGACGCTGGAGCTCGCAGGCGACGGTCCCTTGGCCGGCCTCGATCTGCGGCTGGATGCGGTCGTCAGTGCCCTGGAGTGGGACCGCAGCACCTTGAGCTTTGCCGAAACGGTGCGCTCATCCCATCGCTATCATCTGCTGGCCGGTCCGGGTGCGGAAGACGGCCTGGCCCGCGTGCGCATTCCGGTCGAGAGCGAACCGGCCCTGTGGCGTGTGGAGCTGAGCCTGGCATCGGAGCCTGCCATCTCCACGCAGCGCGGAAACAACCGCATTCTGTTCGGGCCGCGGACCCAGGAGACGATCCTCACGAGCGGCGCGCCGGTCCCGATTGCGGCGTCGCCCCTGGCCCCCACCAGGGACTGGGAATCGGAGCTGGCC
>JAAYLA010000228.1 GCA_012522135.1 Bacillota bacterium
GTCGTATACGAGTGCGATGCCTTCACCGTCGAGCGTTTCCTCCCTGCGGCCGTCGTGTTGCCCGGCTCGACCGAAGAAGTGCAGCGGGTCGTGCAAATTTTGAGCGCGCACGGCATCCCCTTCCTGCCCCGCGGCGCCGGAACGGGTCTCTCCGGCGGCGCAACTCCTTTGCAAAACAGCGTCGTCATTCCTCTCACCCGCATGGACCGCATCCTGGCCGTTGACTTCCGCAACCGCCTAGCCCTGGTCGAGGCTGGCGTCATCAACCTCAAGCTCGGACAGGTGGCGCAAAAACGCGGCTACCACTTCGCCCCCGATCCTTCGAGCCAAGGCGCAGCTACGATCGGCGGCAACATCGCCGAGAATGCGGGCGGGCCCCACACGCTCAAGTACGGGGTCACGGCCAACCACGTCGAAGCGCTCGAGCTGGTACTGCCCGACGGCACCGTCATGTGGACCTCCGCCCGGGCACCCAGCCACGACGGAGCGTACGACATCGCGGGCCTCCTCTGCGGTGCGGAAGGGACCATGGGCATCGTCACGCGGGCCATCGTCCGCCTTATCCGGCTCGCGCCCAGCCTGCGCACTTTGCTTGCCGCCTTTCGCACGGTCGACGATGCCACCCAGTGCGTCTCGGCCATCATCGCCCAGGGCATCATCCCGTCGGCCTTGGAAATGATGGACCGGGCGACGATCCAAGCGGTGGAGGAGGCTTTTCAACTCGGCCTGCCAACCGATGCGGACGCCATCTTAGTCATTGAGCTCGACCAACTCGAAGCCGGCATCGACGAGGACATACGGCGCATCGAAGAGATCTGCCTAGCTCACCGCAGCCGGAAAATCAGCATGGCACAGACGGCCGAAGAGCGGGCCCAGCTGTGGCAGGCGCGGCGGCTCGCGGTTGCGGCGATGGGGCGGCTTGCACCCAGCTACGTAATTCAAGACGGCGTCGTGCCCCGCACGAAGCTCCCCCATATCCTGCGCCACGTCGCCCGGGTCAGCGCCGAATACGATATTCCCATCGCGAATGTCATGCATGCAGGAGACGGCAACATCCATCCGATTCTCCTCTTCGACGAGCGCGATCCCGAACAGGTACGGCGCGTACTCGCGGCTAGCGGCGAGATACTGGCGGAATGCATGCGGCTCGGCGGAACGGTCACGGGAGAACACGGCATCGGAATCGAGAAGGCCAAGTTTTTGCCCCGGATGTTTTCAGAGGACGACCTGAAGCTGATGGATGATGTCCGGTCCGTCTTCGATCCCCGCGGCCTGTGCAATCCCGGGAAAGTCTTCCCTGCGGGTACCACCGCAGGCGACGGCTTGTCCGCGGAGGCGCAAGAGGAGGCCAGCGCGTCGTGACCGAAAGCGCCGCCTACGCCGACAAACTCATCTCTGCCCTTGCCAACTGGCTGGCGCAAACCGCTCCCACGGATCCGCCGGCCGAGGTGTGCCCGGCCAGCGAGGAGGATGCGGTCGACGGCGTGAGACCCCAGATCGTGGTGAGGCCGCGGCGTATCGAGCACATCGCTGCCGCCGTGCGTTTTTCCGGCATGCACAGGCTGTCGATCGTGCCCGTGGGCGGCCGCACGCAAACGCACTGGGGCGGCGCGGCGGACGGGGCCGACGTGCTGCTCGATCTTTCCTGCATGAACCGCGTGCTCGATTACCAGCCCGCCGACATGACGATCACGGTCGAGGCCGGATGCCCCTTGCGCGAACTGCAGGCCCGTCTCGCCGAGCACAGGCAGTTTCTGCCCGTCGATCCGCCCCTTCCGCCCCGGGCCACCGCCGGTGGCATCGTGGCGACCAATGCGTGCGGACCGCTGCGGTTCGGCTACGGCACCGTCCGCGACTACCTTCTCGGCGCGCGGTTCGTGCGGGCGAACGGCGACATCGTGCAGGTGGGCGGTCGCGTGGTGAAAAACGCGGCGGGCTTCGAATTGGCCAAACTGCTGACCGGCTCCTTGGGCACATTGGGGATCCTGGCCGAGCTGACGTTCATGGTCCGGCCACGGCCCGAGCAGGCGCGGCTTCTTTTCATCCCGCTGCCGCGCCTTGAAGCCGTTGAGCCCTTGATCGCAACGCTGCTCGACGCCACGCTCGAACCCGTGCTATTGGAACTGGCCAACGAAGCGGCCCTGCTCCGCTTTCCGGCCGGCCTTTTGCCCGCCGACATGCCCGCCCCGTACGGGATCTTCGTCGGCTTCATGGGTTCTCGCACGGCCGTGTCGTGGCAAGTGGAGTATGCTCGCAGTTTGGTCGCGTCCTTGCCCGCGCCGCCCGGCAACGTCCTACGGGGCGTCGAGCTTCCGTGGCGCCCGGCTTACGATGCCTTGCTCGAAGCCCGCCGGGCAGGGGCCGAGGCGCTCGTCTGCCGGGCATCCCTTCTAAGCAGCGACGTCGCCGCCTTCCTCGACCGAGCAGAAGAGCTTTTCCGCGACCTCGAGCATAGCGTACCGGTGTGGGCGCACGCCGGAACAGGGATCGTCCACCTGTATTTCGATCCGGTGCCCGCCGGCGCCCCGGAACTCGTCGCCCGCCTCGGTGCGCTGGTCGGCGAGGCTTCCGCGGCGATTCCGCCGGCTCGCAGCGTCTCCGTGGACGACGGCACCCCATCGATCCTGGAAGCGCCGGGAACGGGGGACCTGGAGCTATTGCGCAGTCTCGTTTCCGCGAACCTCGTCATCGAGTCGGCGCCGGCTGAGCTCAGGCGCCACCTGCCCGTGTGGGGACGCCGCGCCGCCCACCACGACCTTTCCGAGCGACTGAAACGGCGGCTCGACCCGGACGGCTTGCTGAACCCCGGTCGGCTGCTAGGAGGTTGATCCCGTTGGCAACTAGGCCCCTCGGCGACGTGAGCAAATATGTAAGCTGCATCCACTGCGGGATGTGCACTTCTTCATGCCCGACGTACCTCGAGCTCGGGTCGGAGGCCGACTCGCCGCGCGGCCGCATCCACCTGATGCGCGCCGTATCCGAGGGGCGCCTGGAGCTGACGCGGGACGTAGTCCATCACCTTGAGCTGTGCCTCGATTGCCAGGCCTGCGTCACGGCATGTCCCTCCGGCGTGCCGTACGGACAGCTCATCGAGGACGCCAAAGAGCACATCGAAAGGGCAAGGCTGCGGCCGCTCCGCCACCGCGTTTTGTTGCGCGTCCTGAGGGATTGGCTGTTTCCCTATCCAAAGCGCATCCGCGCGGCGATGTCGCCTTTGCGCTTGGCGGCCAAGATTCCGGGTTTCCTGCCGCTATTGGAACGGCTGCCCTTCGGCGTAGGCAAAATGGTGCAGCTTGTGCCTCCTTCCTACCTGCAGCGCGGAGCCGCCTCCTTGGACGAAGAGGAGCTGCGCCGTCAAATGGACGACGGTTTCGTCCCGGCCGTGGGCGA
>JAAYLA010000023.1 GCA_012522135.1 Bacillota bacterium
CCGCCAGCAGGACCTCGTCGCGGACGCGATGAATGAAGCGGAGCACCCCCTCGAGCGCCGGGCCAAGGAGATGGGGCTGGCCTATGTCAAGCTCGACGGCGACGTGGGCATCATCGGCAACGGCGCCGGCCTTGTCATGACGACACTCGACATGATTCAGCGCAGCGGGGGACGGCCGGCGAACTTCTTGGACATCGGAGGCGGGGCGAAGGCAGAAGTGGTGCGAAACGCCTTGCGCATCGTTCTTTCCGATCCGGACGTGAAATCGATACTGCTCAATGTCTTCGGTGGTATCACGCGGGGTGACGAGGTAGCCAAGGGCCTCCTGGCGGCCTTTTCCGAGGTGGACGTGAAGGTGCCCGTGGTCGTGCGCCTGGCTGGAACGCGGGCCAAGGAGGGGCTTGAACTGCTGGCCGGCACGCGGCTCGTCACGGCGGAAACCTTCTTGGAAGCAGCGCAGAAGGCTGTGGCGCTCGCGCGCGAAGGTCAGGTGCAGGTCGGGGAGGGTTTAGCATGAGCATTTTAGTCGGCAAGGACACACGGCTGCTCGTTCAAGGAATCACGGGACGGGAAGGCGGTTTCCACACCGCGCAGATGCTGCGCTACGGGACCAACATAGTGGCCGGTGTCACTCCCGGCAAAGGGGGAACCGAGTTCGAAGGAGTTCCCGTTTTCGATTCGGTCGCACAGGCGCGGCAGCAGACCGGAGCCAACACCTCCATCATTTTCGTACCTCCCGCCTTTGCGGCCGACGCGATACTCGAAGCGGCCGATGCAGGGATTGAGCTCATTGTCTGCATTACGGAAGGTATTCCCGTGCTCGACATGGTCGAAGCCGCCCAGGCTGTCCGGCGGCTCGGCTCGCGGCTCATCGGCCCAAACTGTCCCGGACTCATTTCGCCGGGCGAAGCGCTGGTCGGCATCCTTCCGGGCAGCATCTTTACGCCCGGCCCGGTCGGTTTGGTCTCCCGGAGCGGCACGCTCACGTATGAAGTCGTGAACGAGCTCACCGCCAGGGGCATCGGCCAATCGACCTGCGTCGGCATCGGCGGCGACCCGATCATCGGTACGCGCTTTGTCGACGTGCTGCGCGCCTTCGAAGAAGACCTTCAAACCGAAGTGGTCGTAATGATTGGTGAGATAGGCGGCACCGACGAAGAAGAGGCCGCCGAATACATCCGGACGATGTCCAAACCGGTCGTCGGCTTCATCTCCGGCCGCACCGCCCCGCCGGGCAAGCGAATGGGTCACGCAGGCGCCATCATCTCGGGCGGCATGGGGACGGCCGAATCGAAGGTTGCTGCGTTGACCGCGGTAGACGTGCCCGTAGCCGATACCATTCTCGACATCGTCGACGAAGTGGAACGGGCACTGAAATAAACCGTCGCGCCACAACCGAGACGGCGCAGGCACGCGCAGGCACGTTGTGCAGGCCAGCGGGCGGTAATGGCGCTCTATCGCCGTTTCCAAATGAGCAGGACGGTCTTTCCACGGCGCTTCAGCCACGGGTTTACCGCAGCCTGGAGCAAACGAATGAACATGGGCCTCTTCCCTCTCCTCGGGATGTCGTGTCGTCACGTCAGGCCATTATATCCCCTTGAAGGCCCAAGCGTTCCTGTGGCTCGGGGCGAGGGCGCGCTCCAGCGGTCCGTCCGCCCCGTGCCCAGGAACGCACGGCCGCGCGGCAGGATTTCCCGCTTAGGTCCTTAATGTATATTGGGACTCACACCCATAGAAGAGGTGACCTTGGTGAGCGAATCCCAAGCATCCGGCCTGAAGGAAACACCTCTTGCTTCCGTTCACCGTGCGCTCGGCGCCAGAATGATCGAGTTTGCGGGCTGGCATATGCCGGTTCAGTACACGGGCATCGTCGCCGAGCACCAAGCCGTGCGGAGCAGCGCCGGGCTCTTTGACCTTTCGCACATGGGCGAGCTTTGGATTACGGGGCCCGACGCTCTGGCCAACGTCCAATTTCTCACCACGAACGACGCTTCCCGCCTGAAACCCGGTATGGCCCAGTACACATTCCTCACGAACGAGGCGGGCGGCATCGTCGACGACCTCATCCTTTACTGTACTGCGCCCAACGAATACTTGCTGGTGGTCAACGCGGCCAATACGGAAAAGGACCGGACCTGGATCACCGAGCGCCTAAAGGGAAACGCCGCAATAGACGACCGCAGCGATTCGACGGCCCTCATTGCCGTGCAAGGGCCCAGCGCCCAGAGGGTGTTGTCCTCCCTGACGGACGCCGACTTGGCAGCAATCAAGAGCTTTCGGTTCGTCAACGCTGAGCTGGCCGGGGTCGAAGTGCTTCTCGCGCGGACAGGCTATACGGGAGAGGATGGTTTCGAGTGCATTCTGGCGGCCGACCAGGCTCACGCTTTATGGAACCGGCTTATGGAGGCCGGGGAGCCGTATGGTCTGGTGCCGGTCGGTCTGGGAGCGCGGGACACGCTCAGGCTTGAGGCTTCCCTTCCGCTCTACGGCAACGAACTGACCGACGAGACCACACCTTACGAGGCCGGCTTGGGATCTTTCGTCAAACTCGATAAGGGCGACTTCGTCGGCCGGGCGGCCCTGGCGGTTCAAAAGGAGCAGGGACCGAGGCGGCGCCTCGTAGGCTTCGTCATGGAGGAGAGAGGGATCCCGCGTCACGGTTATCCTATTATGGACGAGGCGGGCAGGAGCATTGGCTGGGTGACCAGCGGGTCCCATGCGCCGAGCTTGGGGAGGGATGTGGGCTTGGGTTACGTCGCTACGGAATTTGCCCGGGCAGACCAACTGATCTGGATCGAGGTTCGCTCACGAAAGCTCCGCGCGCGGATCGTAGAAGGCCGTCTGCTGCAGCTGCGTGACCGAACATAGAGCATAACGAAACAGAGCAGAGGAGGCATACATATGTATCCGGAGAATTTGCGGTACAGCAAGGACCACGAATGGGTGAAAGACGAGGGGGACGGCCGCGTCCGCATCGGCATCACGCACTACGCCCAAGACGAGCTCGGCGACGTAGTCTTCGTCGAGCTGCCGGAAGCCGGTCAGACGATCACGAAGGACACACCCTTCTCCGTCGTCGAATCCGTCAAGGCCGTATCCGACATCTACGCGCCCGTATCGGGAACGATCGTGGAAGTAAACGACGAGCTGGAATCCCGGCCCGAGCTGATCAACGAAGACCCTTACGGCGAGGGCTGGATCGTCGTCGTGGAACTCTCTGATCCTTCCGAGCTGGACACTTTGTTTACGGCGGAGCAGTACAAAGAGCACATCGGTGAGTGACCATGCCTTATATCCCGACTACAGACGCGGAGCGGGCCGCGATGCTGCAAACGATCGGAGTGTCGTCGATCGACGAGCTGTTCGCCGACATCCCCGATGATCTGCGGTTTCGCGGCCGCCTCAACCTTCCGCACGCTCTTAGTGAGGC
>JAAYLA010000024.1 GCA_012522135.1 Bacillota bacterium
CCAGGGAATGCGCGTGCGGGAGGCGCTCGCATCCTGGACTCGAGCCTTGCCCGGAATCCAGATAATCCGCAACGCGGTGTGGGTGGCGATCTGGGCGGAAGGATGCGACAAGGGCAGTGTGTTGGCAGAGATTTCCAGGAGGCACGGCGTTCCCCTTAACCGGATAATGGCAGTTGGAGACAGCGATAACGACCTTCCCATGCTTGCGCCGGGAGTGTGCGGCTTTCCCGTTGCGCCTGCGAACGCGGAGGTATCGGTCAAGGACTTCGTAGCGGGAGCAGGCGGCTGGGTTTCCACGGAGCCCGATATCGACGGGGTCCTCGACGGGGTGCAGCGTTTTTTCTCGCAGCTCGGCGCCTGAGATTTTTTTGAAGGGTGGACGGTGTCTTGATTGACTTGAACGTATTGGCCAGGGTTCCCCTGTTCGGCGGGCTGTCGTCCGAGGAGCTGGAGCTTGTAGCGGCCAAGGCCGTCCGCCGCGAACACGACCGCGGCGCGGTCATCTTCTTTGAGCACGAACCCGGCGATGCCATGTACATCATAGAAGAAGGCCAGGTGCGCATCTACAGGGTCGCCGAAGACGGTAGGGAGAAGACATTGGCTCTGCTCTCGGAGGGCGACTTTTTCGGGGAGATGGCGTTGATCGACGACGAGCCGCGGTCCGCTATCGCCGAAGCTACAGAACCGTGCGTACTGCTGGCCATTCACAAGCGGGACGTACATAGCCTGATTCAGGCGAATCCGAGTATCGCGCTGAGCATGATTCAGGGGCTCAGCCGCCGCCTGCGCGAGACGAACAAGCAGCTCATGGACGCGGTGTTTCTCGACGTGCGCGGCCGCGTGCTGCGCCTTCTGCTCGATTTGGACCGGCGTTACGGCAGACCGTGCGCTGAGGGACGTTTGATCGACATCCGCCTGACGCACCAGGAACTCGCCAACATGGTAGGCACTTCGCGAGAGAGCGTCACCCGCGTGTTGACCGAGCTGCAGGACGTGGGCGCCCTCGGTTACGCCCAGCGGCACCGCATGTGGATCGACCGTCGCAGCTTGGAGGAGTACATGGAACAGGTAGGGGCGTGAAAGGCGGGAGTGGGGGCCTGCCGGCGACAGCGACGGCCGGAGAACGAACTGACAAAGCCGGGTTCCTCGCCGGGAAGGAACCCGGCTTCGCCGAGTTAACCTGAGCCCCCCTGCTACGGCAACACCAGCCGCAGATCAAAGCCGACCTCGAACATGCGCCGCCACGGCAGGTACACGTTTTCCAGCACGAAGCCTTCGGGCACGACGCCGAGGGGCTTGCCGTACCAGGTGAGTTCGAGCTCCCGCATGTCGGAAAACGTCTCCCGGGCGAAGCGGATTAGCTCCTCCGTCACGATCTGCTGCGCTTCAGTCCACCGCTCGCCCAGCTGCCACGGGTTCAGGCCCCGCTCTTGCAGTCCGCCTCCGTTCAGCCGCGTGCGCACGATGGCCTGGTAGCCCCAGTCTTCGATAAAGCGGGACAGCAAGAACTCCAGGTGGGCCTGCGCTGCTCGCCGCACGACGGGTTCGCTCGCGTCCTTGCCTACGGCGTTGTACAAGCTCGCGTGGGCCACCACCGTGCCAAGCGTGTTGCCTGCCGTATTCCATCCGGCGTACGCAGACAGGCGCTTCAGGCCCACGCGCCGCAGCAGCAAGGTGACGAAGGCCGTGTCGCCGCCGTTGGCATAGGCGACGTCAGCGACCGCTGCGGGGATGCCCTGGTCCGTGTAATGTAATATGGCTTCCGTGAAATCCAGTAGGTTCCGCCCGGGTGTATCGACCGTGGTGGATCGATCCTGACGCGGCGCTTCGTCCTGGGCTTCGCCCGGCGTGTTCAGGAACAGCATAAAGTTGGCTTCCTGCGGGGTATGGACCAAAACGCCGCCGGCCGCATAAATCTGGCCCTTCACGCTCTCCGCCAACGGCCTGTCCTCGTAGCGGGGGATGATAAAGGGCCCTTTCGTCGACGAGTAGCGCGGGTACACCTTGGGCCGCTTGCCGAAGTGAGCGTTTACGTGCCGGGCCAAAAGGATCATCGCGACCTCGTCCGCGCCCGGATAGAGCACCGCCCGCTCCTCGATGCCGAGCTCCGCCACCCGGGCCCGGATCGCCCGCTGCTCCGCCGCCGACACACCGTACTCGGCGCTGTCGTCTTGCGTGATCAGTGCGAAGTCGATGACGCCGTCGGCCACATAGTCCAGCACTTCTAAATTCAACCGGTGGTTCCGCTCCCGCCGCCAGCGCCAGTCCTGAAGCACGTCGGCTGGGATCTCGGCCTCGAGCGCTTCCATGGCCTTGCGGTCTTCCTCGCGGCCGTGGCGGGCGACCTTGTCGACAAGCTGGGAGTATTCATGGATACGCCGGCCGTACGTTGCCCAGTAGGACGGCTCTTCGTCGTCGGAGTCGTAGGCCGGGATGCGCGTGACCAAAGTAAACGCGTAGATAGGCAGCTGCGGATAGGACTGGCGAATCCCGCGCAGCACCGCCAGCCGCCCCCGGGCCTCCTCCAGGGGCGTATGCGTGATGCGCGATGCGATGAGCCCGCCGAAGGCCAACGTCTCGACCGAAACGATCAGCCCGTCCACTTCAGGCGCCACGGAGATCAGCCAGTCGCCCAAACCTTCATAGGCGCCGGCTTCCTTCTTGTTGCCCAACATCTCCCGGGGCGGCAGGAGCACCTCGCAGTTCGCAACCCGGCCCAAACGTACGGGAAGCGCGGTGTTGACGGGACGCTCGTCCAACGGAATCAGCGCAAGGCGTAACGGACGGATCATGCCAGACCTCCTGAATGACGCTCGGACCCGACGGAATTACATCACGTTCTGTATATCCTGCCACTCGGTATGGTGGTAGCCCGGTTCGTCGATGCGCTCGTATGTGTGGGCGCCGAAGTAGTCCCGCTGCGCCTGGATGAGATTGGCCGGCAGCCGGGCGGTGCGCCACGAGTCGATGTAAGCGAGTGCGCTGCTCAAGGCCGGTGCGGGGATGCCCGCTGCCGCGGCTTCGCTCACCGTTCGGCGTAGGCCCGGCAAGTGTTCGTTGGCCAAGGCCGCGAAAGTACCGTCGAGGAGTAAGTTGACCAGCTTTGGATCCTTCGTGTACGCCTCTTGAATCGGATCAAGCAGCACCGACCGGATAATGCAGCCGCCCTTCCAAATGCGTGCGACTTCGGCGAGGTTCAAATTATAGCCGTGTTCCTCCGACGCCGCCTGGAGAAGATGCATGCCTTGTGCGTAGGAGGCGATGACCGCGAGATACACGCCGGAGCGCAGCGCGGCGAGAAGACCGGCCTTGTCCTCCTTTTCCGGCTGCCTCGGCTCGCGGATGCGCTCGGCCGCCGCCACCCGCAAATCTTTGAAGCTCGACAGCGCCCGGGCGTCGACGGCTGCCGTAATGGTGGGAACGGGGATGCCGAGGTCGAGAGCGCTTTGCGAAGTCCACTTGCCGGTGCCCTTTTGCTCGGCCCGGTCCAAGATCATTTCGACCAAGGGATTGCCGGTTTTTTCGTCGGTGCGGCTCAAAATGTCGGCCGTAATCTCAAACAGGTAGGACTCCAGCTCGGCTGCGTTCCATTCGGCCACCGCCTCTTGCATCTCCGGCACCGGCATACCGAGGCGCCGCTTCATGTAGTCGTAGGCCTCGGCGATGATTTGCATGATGCCGTACTCGATGCCGTTGTGGACCATCTTTACGTAATGGCCGGCGGATGCAGGGCCGAGGTAGGTGCAGCAGGGGCCGTCCTTGGTTTGAGCGGCCGTCACGGTGAGGATTGGCGCGACGGTGTCATAAGCTTCCCGTGAGCCGCCCGGCATGATGGAAGGGCCGTGCAGCGCTCCGTACTCTCCGCCGCTGACTCCGGTGCCGAGGTAATGGAGGCCGGCTTCCTCTACTTTCCTCACGCGCCGGTCGGTATCGGCGAAATGCGAGTTGCCGCCGTCGATGATGATGTCGCCCGGCTCGAGTAGAGGCAAAAGGGCGTCGATCATTGCATCCACGGCGGGGCCGGCCTTGACCATGAGCATGATCTTACGGGGCCGTTTAAGCGAAGCGACGAACTCCTCCAGCGTGTAAGCGGGCACGATGCGCTTTCCTTGGGCCCGGCGCTTGTAAAATTCCTCCGTCTTACTTCCCGTGCGGTTGAAGACGGATACAGTGAAGCCTTTACTCTCGATGTTCAGGGCGAGATTTTGGCCCATGACGGCGAGGCCGATGACACCGAAGTCCGACTGCACGTGGCATCCCTCCGCTTTTCCTATCTTTGACATGATACCACGCAGGCATCCGTTCCTCAATTGGAGTCGGCCACGGATTGCCGGGTCCTTCGTCCCCGGGATACGGCCCCGTTGTATAATGGAGTCATATGGTGCCGGGGGCATGCCGCTCGGCGCCCACACCGACATGAACATAGGGGGACGGTCTATGGTAGATGTACAAGCCTACTTGGATGCGCAGCGGGAAAAGGATCTGGACAAGCTGTTCGAATTCTTGCGCATTCCGAGCGTCAGCGCGCTATCACAACACAAACGCGATATGCTCCGGGCGGCCGAGTGGCTGGTGAGAGAGCTTGAGGAATTGGGCATGCAGAATGTGCGCAAGATCGACGCGGGGGGCCATCCGATCGTCTATGCCGAGCGCATCGAAGATCCGGCCTTGCCTACGGCGCTCATCTACGGCCACTACGACGTGCAGCCGGTCGATCCCGAGGCGCTTTGGACCACTCCCCCCTTTGAACCGAACATCCGGAACGGCAGGATCTACGCCCGTGGCGCCAGCGACGATAAAGGCCAAGTGTTCATGCATATGCGGGCTCTGAAGGCGCACCTCGCGACGCGGGGAAGGCTGCCCCTCAACGTGCGCCTTGTGATCGAAGGCGAAGAGGAGGTCGGGTCGGAAAGTTTGGCCCGTTACGTCGAGTCGGCGCCGGAACTCAAGGCCGACGTCGTGGTCATTTCCGACACGTCGATGCCTGCAATCGACGCACCTGCGATCTGCTACAGTTTGCGGGGCATCGCCGTGCTTGAAATGACGGTGCGCGGCGCCGCGAGCGACCTGCATTCGGGACTTTTCGGAGGCGCCGTACCGAATCCGCTGCACGAGCTGGCGCGCCTTGTCGCCTCACTCCACGATGACGCAGGCCGCGTGAACGTGCCGGGTTTCTACGACGACGTCTTGCCCCTGACCGCCGAAGAGCGCGCGATGCTCGCACGGTTACCTTTCGACGAGGAGGAGTATAAGGCTTCCCTGGGCTTGAAGGAGCTTTACGGCGAGGCGGGCTATACGACAATCGAACGCATCGGAGCCCGTCCTACGCTCGAGCTGAACGGCATGTGGGGAGGTTTTCAGGGCGAAGGCTCGAAGACCGTCATTCCCGCCGAAGCCCACGCGAAGATCACGTGCCGTCTCGTGCCGGACCAGGATCCCGAAAAAATAGCGGACTTGGTGGCGAGCGCTTTAGCGGAGCGGGCCCATCCGAGCGTGACGGTGGACGTGCGTCGCGGGCACGGAGGCGCGCCTTGGATCTGCTCGCCCGACGATCCGGCCATCCAAGCGGGGATGCGGGCTTTGGAGCAGGCATTCGCGGCTTCGCCGCTCCTGATGCGCATGGGCGGTTCCATTCCGGTGGTGGGAAATCTCGACCGTGTGCTGAGGGCGCCGATCGTGCTCATGGGCTTCGCCTTGCCGACGGATCAGGTGCACGCGCCGGACGAGAACTTTTCCTTGCAGGCCTTCGACAAGGGGAGCCTCGCCCTCGCGCTGTATTGGGACGAGCTCGCCCGGGCCTTGGCATGACGCGGGTGTGGACAAGAAAGGCAGGTGGCGTCGGGGTGCCACCTGCCGCTGTACTGAGGAGGACGCCGCTTCCACGGCATCTAGCGTGTGGGGGTACTCGGTACTATTCGGAGGATTCGTCAGAAGATGCCTCGGGCGCCTGTTGGGAACGCTCGCGCGCCGGGCGGAAACGGCGTGGGATCTGTCCTTCCTCCGAATGGGGGTACAGCTTCTGTTCGATGGAGCGGCGGTACACGGGTGGTACGCCGTGCTCCCACGAAATCCGGGGCCGCAGGAATTCACGCGTCGTGTTCCAACGTACGACGGGCGGGAAGGCGCCCCGCTGCATGATCCGCAGCCGGACCTCCGGAATGGCCTGCAGGACGGAACCGTCGACGCTGCGGCGATACACGCGGTAGGGAGCTACGGGACCTTGCCATACCGGACCGCCCATGCCCCACGCCCGCACGAACGGCCGGGCGACAAAGGGCCGGACCGCATAGGGCTGCACCGCGTAGGGCCGCACGCCGAAGGTCGGTACACGCTGTCCCGGGACGGACACACGGCTGCGCACCGTGGGGGCACGCTCAAAGTCTTTCAAGAGCTCCTCCCGGAGTTCCCGGAGCCTGTCGGCGAGTACTTGACGCAGCTCTTCCAATGGGACACCCTGCTCCTCGGCGAGCCGCCTCAAGTTCGCCAAGGGGCTCAATGCGTCGCGCACCTCTTCGACGTCGACGCCCAACGCGTCGGCCAGCTCCTGGAGCGGGAAAAACCTCGGCTGGAACCGGAATATCTCCAGACCGGACTTCTCTCCCTGATCCTCCGCTCCGGCCGCCGCGCACAGGAGCACCAGCATGACGACAACGACGGACGTCCTTACGATCCCCGCTCTTGACACGTTGCTTCACCTCCTCCTCGCATCGGTGTGGGCTTGCCCTGTCGTTTTCCAGTGTACGCAAGAGTTGTGAAGACTTGGTGAAAATGGTACGCAGAACCTGTGAACGGAACCGGGCCAGGGGATCGGACGGCATGACGGAGCGGCCGGATTTGCAGCGTGCTCCAGGCCTGACCGGAATTGTGGGACTTGGTCCCGTCGTGGCAGGTATCCGGCGCGGGCACAGCGAACGGTCCCGTCAACGTGGGGGCCCTACTGAGCACATGGTGGATGCCCATTCTACATTTTTCTGATACGATAGGGACATAGAACCCGGTGACGAAGGAGCGAATGTCCATGGCTAACGCCTACCGGAACCCGTTCGGGGCGCGGGCTTCCATTGACACCGCAAAAGGCCCCGCAACTTATTTCCGGCTGGACAAAGTGGCGGAGGCAGCCGGCGTCGATTTGCACAAGTTGCCCTTTTCCATCCGGATTTTGCTCGAAAACCTCGTGCGCCACTGCGACGGCGAGCTCGTCACGGAGGAGGACGTGCTCAACTTGGCCCGCTGGACGGCGCAGGACGTGAAACCGATTGAGATTCCCTTTATGCCTTCGCGCGTGGTGCTCCAAGACTTCACGGGCGTGCCCGCGGTAGTCGACCTCGCGGCCATGCGTGCGGCCATCCAGCGGGCAGGGGGCGACCCAGAGAAAATCAATCCCCTGATTCCGGCCGACCTCGTCATCGACCATTCGGTGCAGGTGGACCTTTTCGGCACGCCCGAGGCTTTGGCTTATAACGTCGAAAAGGAGTATGAGCGCAATGCCGAGCGGTACGCGCTGCTCCGCTGGGCGCAGCAGGCCTTCCGCAATTTCCGCGTGGTGCCGCCGGGTACCGGCATCGTGCACCAGGTGAACCTCGAGTACCTGGCCCAGGTCGTCCATGCCCGCGAGGAGAAGGGCGAGCTGATGGCGTTCCCCGATACGTGCGTCGGCACCGACTCCCATACGACGATGGTCAACGCGCTCGGCGTCATCGGCTGGGGCGTCGGAGGAATCGAAGCCGAAGCTGCCATGCTCGGCCAGCCCTACTACATGCTGACGCCCGAGGTGATCGGCTTCCGCCTCACGGGGACGCTACCGGAAGGGGCCACGGCGACGGACCTCGTACTGACCGTCACCGAGATGCTGCGGCAAAAGGGCGTCGTCGGCAAGTTCGTCGAGTTCTTCGGCCCCGGCCTCGACTCGTTGGGCCTAGCCGACCGGGCGACTCTGGCCAACATGGCGCCCGAGTACGGTGCGACGATGGGCTTCTTCCCGGTCGACGACGAGACGCTTCACTACCTGCGTGCGACGGGCCGGGACGAGGCGCTCGTGGACCTGGTTGAACGCTACTGCAAGGCCCAAGGGCTTTTCCGCAGCGCCGGCACGCCTGACCCGGTCTACACCGACGTCCTCGAGCTCGATATGGGCGACGTGGTGCCGAGCCTGGCCGGACCGCGGCGGCCCCAGGACCGCATCCCCCTCAGCCAGATGAAGTCCCAGTACCGGGAGACCATGGCCAACTTCTACGGGCGCAATCCCGAAGTGGCGGCGTCGGCGGAGGGCGGCACGGCCGTGGCTACAAAGACCAAAATCAGCGACGGCGCCGTGGTCATCGCCGCGATCACGAGCTGCACCAACACGTCGAACCCGTCGGTCATGGTAGGAGCAGGTCTTTTGGCGCGGAACGCGGTCAAGGCCGGGCTCAAGACGGCGCCTCACGTAAAGACGAGCCTCGCGCCCGGGTCCCGGGTCGTGACCGACTATCTGGACGCCGCCGGGCTCACGCCGTACTTGGAACAGCTGGGCTTCCACACGGTGGGCTACGGCTGCACCACGTGCATCGGCAACAGCGGCTCCTTGCCCCCGCACATCATCGAGGAGATTGAACGGGAAGACCTCATCGTGGCGGGCGTCCTGAGCGGCAACCGCAACTTCGAAGGCCGCATCAATCCCCATGTGCGCCTGAACTACCTGGCCTCGCCCATGCTGGTGGTAGCCTACGCTTTGGCCGGTACCGTGGATATCGACCTGACGACGGAGCCCTTGGGCTATAACGACGAGGGCGAGCCCGTCTACCTGGCCGACATCTGGCCGAGCCAGGAGGAGATCAAGCAGACGGTGGCGGCGACCTTGAAGCCCGAGATGTTCGTGGAGCAGTACGCCAAGGTGTTCGAAGGCGACGAACGCTGGAAGAACATGCCGGTGCCACAAGGTGCCATCTACACGTGGGATCCCGACTCCACCTACATTCAGGAGCCGCCCTTCTTCGTCGACATGCCCGAGCGGCCGGAAGATCCTCAGGACATCGTGGGGGCCCGGGCTTTGGCGGTACTGGGCGATTCCATCACGACCGACCACATCTCGCCCGCCGGCGCCATTCCCGCCTTCAGCCCGGCCGGCGAGTACCTGCGCTCCCGGGGGGTCGACGTGCGCGACTTCAACACATACGGGGCCCGGCGAGGCGGCCACGACGTGATGATGCGCGGCACCTTTGCCAACATTCGCCTGCGCAACCGGATGGTCGACGGCAAGGAAGGGGGCTACACCCGCCACCAGCCGAGCGGCGAAGAGATGACGATTTACGATGCCGCCATGCGCTACAAGGAGGAAGGTACCCCGCTCGTCGTCATCGCAGGATCGGAGTACGGTACGGGCAGCTCCCGGGACTGGGCGGCGAAGGGCACATACCTTCTGGGGGTGCGGGCCGTCATCGCCAAGAGCTTCGAACGCATTCACCGCAGCAACCTCGTGGGCATGGGCGTCTTGCCGCTGCAATTTCTGCCGGGGGAAGATGCCGACTCGCTTGGCCTGGACGGAACCGAAGAGTACAGCATCACCGGGATCAGCGAAGGGATCACGCCCGGCAAGCGGCTGACCGTCCCCGCGACGAAGCCCGGCGGGCGCACGGTCTCGTTCCAGGTGACGGCGCGCATCGACAGCCCCGTGGAAGTGGAGTACTACCGCCACGGCGGCATTCTGCAGTACGTGCTGCGCAGCATGTGACGGCTCGTGTGCAGGGAACGCGACGAAGGGGTGGGACGTTGCCCACCCCTTTCTTGTTTGGCTTTCGTATATTTGCCCTGCCCGGCAGCCGATTCCTACTGGTTCAGATCGGCGAGGATGGCGTCGATGATGGGCTGGACCTCCTGCAAAGCGACGGCCGCGGGCTTCGCTCCGGTCCAGACGGGTGCCAGGTACTCGTTCATCGCATCGTTGACTTCCTGCGGGATGTTGTCGGCCCGGCCGAAGGCAATGGTGTCGATGAACGCGCGGCGGTTCGGCGGCAGGCCTTCCATCATTTCGGGCGAAGTGGCCGCCGTACGACGGGCCGGGATGATCGCGCCTAGCTTGGCCAGACGAGCCTGGCTTTCAGTAGACGACAGCCACTTGAGCAGCTCCCAGGCGGCCTCGGGGTTCCTGCTGCCTGCCATGATGCCGTGGGCACCCGTCGCGGTGCGGATCCACTTGCCTGCAGGACCGGCGGGCAGTTCGAAGGCGTCCCACTCGAAGTCGTTCTGCAGGTTGCCCAGGATCTGCCAGTAGTTGACGATCTCCATCGCGCTGCGACCGGTGGCAAAGCGATCGGCCCAGTTGGTGGTGGCGATGCGCTCGACGTTGATCAGATCGGCTATCCACTGGACGGCCTGGACACCTTCCGGCTCGTGCAGGCGGAACTTCGTGCCGTCTTCATTCAGGATCTCGGCGCCGAAGGACCAATAGATGTTCGGCCGGTGGAACCACGTCGTGATGCCGTAGATGGCGAACTCGTCGTTATTGCCGTCGCCGTCGAGGTCCCGTGCGAGCTTGCGGCCCATCGCCACGAGGTCGTCGTACGTCCACCCGTGGAAGGGGTATTCCACGCCGGCGCGATCGAACATGTCGATGTTATAGAAGATCGCGGCGCTCGAGGTCTCGCGGGGTATCGCGTAACCGAACTCGCCCTTCCAGGTGAACTGCTCGATCGTAGGCGGGAAGAAATCGTCAAATTCGTAGCCGTCCTGCTCGATGAACGGCCGCAAGTCGAGCAGGAGATTTTGCCGCATCAGCTCCGGAAAGAACGTGTAGTGGATGTAAAGGACATCCGGCGGAATACCTGCCGCTTGCTGCACCAGAATCTGTTCAGCAAACACGGTGGAGCTGGTGTTGTAAATCTCTACTTTGATATTCGGGTAGGCTGCTTCAAAGTCGTCGAGGATTTCCCGGTAAACTTCCACCGTCGGGATGTCTTCACGCAAGGCCAAGGTCAGCGTGATTTGGTCCTGCGCTGCGCTGGCGGCGCAAACGAGCAGGACGGCGGCTAAAGCGAGGGCCAAGGAACTTCTTCGCAAGGACATGGCACCTACCTCCTATGGACCAGTGATGGTTATCTGATGTTAACAATTCCCCTCGTGTGGTAAAATTCCTTTCTGTAGACTGGTTATTCATTGAAAGCCCTATTTGACGAGTGATTCGCGGTTGTGATCGTAATCGTGGCAAAGAAGGAAGTGCGCGCGGGACTTCAGAATGGGACCGCATACGACGCGCCGGCGTACGGTGAACGGCCTGGTTCGCCGAAGCGCTGCTTGAGTAGGGGGACGAGGCACGTGAAACGGAGCAATCGTAACCGTCTATTGACCTGTGTTTTCGCCGCTTTGCTTTCGGTACTCATCTTCGTGGGAGCGTGGCCCGGTGTTTCCGTCGCTGAGGCAGAGGTGCTGGTGCAGGCACAGGCGGTGCGGGAAGCGGCCACGGTCACGGCCCGGGTCGTCTTTGGCGAAGAGCAGCGCGACGCTACACAAGGCGTATGGCTTGCCGGCTTTGCCGCCGAGCCCGGGGCACCGCCCACGGCCCGCGCGGTAACCTTTTCGCAAGTGGCGGCAGGATGGCTGGGGCCGATGTGGGGTTTGCAACTGCAAAGCGACGCCGGCCTACTGCCCGCCCGCCTGAACCCGCAGGAAGGCTCGGCGTTCCTTGAGGGAAGCCAGTTCATCCTCCTGCTCACCGTACCGCCGCGGTGGGGCAACGAGTACGAGGTGAGTCTGGGCTACGATCCGGCGACCGGCGCCGCGAGCGTCCGAGTAATAAACCGCACCGCCGGGCAGACGGTGTTGTCCCGCAACCTGCAGCTCGCGCCCTACGACGGCACCTTGTACCCGGCAGCCGGCGTGGCCGCGGTGACGGGCGATGGTCTGCGCGAGCCGGAGATGCCCGTGGCGGCGGTGGCGTCTCTCGACGTGGAGCCTTATCTTGTGCCCGCCGAAGTTTCGTGGTGGGTCATGCAGCGTAGCGACCCCGAGGCGTCCTTCCTCACGGCGCGGCAAATTGCCCGCCGGCAGGAGACCGTCTTTCGCGTCTACATCCCGTGGGAGACCTTGAAACCTCAGGTGGCGCTGCGCCTCATCGATGGGTCGGGTGTGGAGTCGGCACACCATCGTTACGACCACGAGCTCGATTACACCCCGCTGGCGGTCGCCGATCTCGCGCCGGGCACGTACACGGCCGTTTTGGAATACACGTTCGGCGGACGCACATGGGAACTTGATCGCAGGGACCTTGTCATCGGCACGATCGACACGGAGGTCGTTCGCCTCGCCGCTCGTCCAACGGAAAGGAATACGCTGCTTCTCGAAGGAGAATTGCGCGTCCAGGGAGACGGTCCGCTTGGCGATGTGGCCGTCGGGTTGGACGCCGTGTTGGTGCACCACACCTTTGCCTACGATCCCGTGACCACCGCGGGCACCATGGCCGAGGTGAAGGCCGAACCGGTTCCGGTGCTAAGTCCCGTCGCACTTGCCGCGGAAACGGAGACGAGCCTGTCCTTCCAAGCGGAACTGCCTTGGCCGGACGTCTCTGCACCCAGATCGCTTTGGGAGCTGCGCGTGCAGCCTTTCTCGGTGCCCGATGCCTTCTTGCGCGACGGACAGATCTACCAGACGTGGGTCGACGCTGCCCGGCGGGACGAGCCGTGGGCGGGTTTCCTCCAAGATGAGAGGATCAGCCGCTTGAGTCTGGCACCCGGCGTGGAAGTGATCTCGATGGCCGGGCGCATCGCAGCAGGCCCTTTGCGCATGCACCTCCTCGTGGCCGATTTGAACACCCCCGGTGTGTCGGTCGACGCACTGGTGGGACAGGTGCTGACCTCGCCGGCGACCTCGCGCTGGCCTCGGGCCCAGATGTCACAGATGGTAGCCATGTCGGGCGCCATCGCGGGCGTGAATGCGGCTTTCTTCGACATCAGCAACACTATGAATCCGTTGGGCATCGTGATGCAGTCGGGCGATCTGCTGAAGAGCGAGGTCGGCGGCATGTCGGCCCACATCGGCTTTGATGCCGAAGGCCGGCCCTACATCGGCTACTGGCAATGGACCGGAGGCATTCAAAGGCCCGACGGCACAGGCTTCTATCCCGTCACCGGCATCAACATCACGACTCCGGGCACCGGTCTGACCGTGTACCGGCCGCCGGCGATGCGTTCACTCGGCACCACCGAACCCGAGCAGCCCATGGTAGAGCTGGTCGTCCGCGAGTTGGCAGATCCGGCGCCCCCTCGCGTCGCACCTTGGGATCCTTCTCGGGTGCGGGTGCTGCGCGGCGTCGTCGAGGACGTCCGCTATAATGAGCCGGGCATCGCGCTGCGGCCAGGCATGTTCGTCGTGGCCGGCGGCGGTGAGCACGGTGAACACTTGCTCAACACGTTCGCCGTCGGCGACGTCGTGGAAATACCCTACATTCTGACGGGCGCAACCGAGTGGCCGTATCTGCGTGATTGGACGCAGCTGCAAGCGGTCGTGTCGGGCGGCGTGGTGCTGCTGCGCAACGGACAGTACGGATCAGGCATATTGAACAACAACGAGCGCCACCCCCGCACGGCCGTGGGCGTCTCGCTCGACCAGTCGAAGCTGTACTTGCTCGTGGCCGACGGGCGATCCCCGCTCAGCGTGGGCATGACCTACCGAGAGATGGCCGACTTCTTCCGTCATATCGGCGCCTTCCATGCCCTAAACCTCGACGGCGGCGGTTCCACCGCCATGGCGGTGCGTGACCCGAATTCGGGCATCGTGCGGGTGTTGAACACGCCCTCCGACGGCCAGGAGCGATACGTGCCCGACGGTTTAGGCATCTTCTACACCGATCTCCCGGCGGTCGCAGCGGAGGCCCAGTAGCCGCTCTGGTGAAGTCCGAACGACCGAGACCGCCGGACCCGCGGCCGTGTCTGCGTCGAGGGCCGGCGGTCTGTGCTGTAGAGGTTGCTTTCCTGGACTGCGCCTATGTGGGCGCTGGGGCGCAGGAACCGGCGCCGCGGGGCCGTCCCCGGGGGAATGGACCTGGGCCGGCGGATCCATAGCGTGATCCATGGCGTTGGATCCCGGTCGCTGGGTGCGCTGGATCTCGCTTGCTGGGTGCGCTGGACCTCAGTCGCTGGGTCCTCTGGATGTCGGTCGCCGGGTCCGCTGCACCTCGGTCGCCGGTCCCAGGCCGCCGGCACTAGGGTATTCGTGCCCGGGTATGCGTGCCAGAGCATGCATATCGGGCGTGCCGGGCGTGCCAGAGCATGCGTGCCAGTGCCCCCTGGCTGTCGGTAGCGGCACGATCGATGTTCCGAGGGATCGCCCCGTGGTCCGCTTTACAGCTCGATAATGGTGCCCGCTACGGCGTTGTGGAACGTCGGGCGCACCCGAGTGATACCCGTGGCGTCGCGTGTAGGATGGACCCGGTTGGTCAGCAGAATGGTGACTAGCTGGTTCGACGGGTCAATCCAAATGGATGTACCGGTGAAGCCCAAGTGGCCGAAGGTGCCTCCTCCCATGAGATCTCCGACCGATGAGAAGGTGCTCGACTTCAGATCGAAGCCCAACCCACGGCGGACACCGATCCCGAAAGTGTGGTTCTGGATCATCAGCAGGACTGTATTCGGACTGAGGACGTGGACACCATTGTAGCTGCCCAGGTTGAGAAGCATCTGACCAAAGATGGCAAGGTCGCGGGCGGTGCTGAAAAGACCCGCGTGACCGGCCACTCCACCCAGACCCGCAGCGTTCTCGTCGTGTACTTCACCGACGATGACCCGGCCGCGCCAGGTGGCATCAACCTCGGTGGCTGCTACACGGTCCAACCACTCGGGACCGGGATTATACATGGTGTTTGTCATACCTAGGGGCTCGAAGAGGTTTTCCCGTAGGAATTCGTCCAAGCTTTGGCCGGACACTTCCTCTACGATGAAGCCTAGCAAGATGGCGCCCAAGTCACTGTAAATATAGGTCGTGCCGGGCTCAGCCTGCATCGTGGCCCTAGCGATGCGGTCGAGATAGAACTCCCTTCCGGAACCCTCTCGGAAAATCGGCAGCCACGAGGGAAGGCCCGACGTGTGGGTCAGCAGGTGCCGGACCCGAATGTTGGCCTTATCCGGCTGCGAAAACCCTGGATGTCTCAAGAATAGGGAGATCGGGTCATCCAGCCGGATGTATCCACGTTCGACCAGCATCATGACTGCCGTCGCCGTAAAGAGCTTCGACACGGAGGCGAGGTCGAAGAGGGTTCCCTCCTCCAACGGCCTGGTGATGGGAATGCGCTGCGCATGGCCGAAGGCCTTGTGCGCAACGACGACGCCCTTGCGCACGACGAGGATCTCGGCGCCCGGATAGGCGCCTTGGACCACGCCTTGCTCTACGACACGGAAGACGTTTTCCAGGCGTTCGCTCGACATCCCGACCTCTTCGGGCAGGCCGTCACGCAGGGGTTGTGCGCCGACTTGAGTCGCAAACAAGGCCACTAGAACGGAAAGGGCCAAAACCGTCAGACACAATCGGACATGTCGTTGCATGCGGCTTCACCTCGCGGAAGAATTCGTTCTATACCGGCGTGATCGGCGTAACCGCCGTTCACGGTAGTCTGTGGTAGTATTTCTTTTTATTTTACAAGTTTCCTGTATAAAGCTACCTTCTTCCTCCGCCTGTTAAACCGCCTTAAGCCTTGGGGTGTGTCGTACGCCGGGGTGATCGCGACCCGGTGAGCGTGCCCGTGGGAGACGGCCTACCGATGTGCGCTATGCGCAGGATTAGGCGGATGAGACGGCGTCAAAGCCGTGATGCTGCGGGCAGGGGACTGTGAGACCCGGCCGACCTAGCTCGCTTTGGCGTGCACGGGTGTTGCGGTCTTGACACGGCGCCTCCGGCGCAAAGCGCGTCCTATCGCCTCCCTGTA
>JAAYLA010000229.1 GCA_012522135.1 Bacillota bacterium
GGAATATTTGTCCGATATCAAGATCCTCGCCGCTCCGGAGAACCGGCAAAGAAAACAGCGAGCGACCGCGGGCCCAAGACGAAGGTCTGTCGGGCCTACTCGTTCCGCGATCGCTCGCTGCCTCTATCCGTTAAGCCGGGCGAACTTTGAACGTCTTGATCTCGTAAGGGGTCGTTCAGCTCCCACAGCTTTTCTTGGTAGTTCCCCTCCTGCCCGGCCCCTGCCGATCGGAACAGAAGCCCCAGCTA
Organism: Bacillota bacterium; assembly: GCA_012522135.1. Classification (GTDB taxonomy): domain Bacteria; phylum Bacillota; class Limnochordia; order DTU080; family JAAYLA01; genus JAAYLA01. The sequence continues at coordinate 249 of JAAYLA010000229.1, forward strand.
CAGACCGTGGGGCGCCGATCAGTTCGCCCGGTCGTAGGCCGGCCAAAACGCCTTTCCCCACTCGCTTTCCAGGTCGCCCGACGTGACCGCGTGCGTGCGAAGCTCTCGGCGCAAACGTTCGAGGCAGTCTCCGTAGCCCGGGTCTCCGGCCAAGTTCCGGGTCTCCCACGGATCGTCGACCAGATCAAACAGTTGGGTCATCGAGTGGCGCCCGTCGACCACGTATTCGATCAGTTTGTAACGCCGGTCCTTCACTGCCCGTTGGTACTGGAGATAGGCGAAGTACAGTGACTCGCGGCCGGGCGCTTTCGGCTCGTGCAAGATGTGGGCGAAGCTGCGGGCATCGACGGAGGGAGGCACCGGAGCACCGACAAGATCGCACAAGGTGGGGAACAGGTCGAAGAGGTACACGTAGGCGTCCCGCCGCTCGCCCCGGGGAATGCCCGGACCGGCCATGATAAGCGGCACGCGCACGCTGTGGTCGTAACAGTTTTGTTTGCCGAGCAGACCGTGCTGCCCGACGGCGAGTCCGTTGTCGGCGGCGAAGACGACGAGCGTATTTTCCGCCAGACCCGTAGCTTCCAAGGCGTCCAGCACCTTGCCGATCTGCGCGTCGAGGTACGTGATGGAAGCATAGTATTCGCTTATGTGCCGGCGAATTTCGCCGGGGTCGCGCGGCGTCGGCACGAGCTTTTCGTCGCGCACACGGTGATCGCCGTTGTTGAAGGGGTGTTCACGTAGGAAATTCGGCGGCAGCTCGATCTCATCCGGATCGTACATGGCGGTGTACTCGGGCGGGACGGTGCGGGGATCGTGCGGTGCAAGGTACGAGACGTAGAGGAAAAACGGCCGGCTGCCCCTATACGCGTGGAGGAAACGGACGGCGGCATCGGACAAGATTTCGCTCGAGTGCCGGCCGGGATAGATATGGTCACACCGCCGATGCACGATGCGGTTGCCGGTGAAGGGATCGGGGATCGCGGGCAGCGTGGCATCGTACTGCCCGGACGGATCGTACCGGAACAGGGGCACGTTCCAGTGATCGGCCATTCCTCCGAAAAATATCTCATCCCCGTCTGCGAACGATCGCTGAAAGGCACCCGGTCCGTTGTGCCACTTGCCGCAGCCGAAAGTATGGTACCCGTGCCGGCGCAACACCTCACCGAGGGTCGGGTGCTCCTCGGGGATCGTCTGTCCGGCGTCGTGGAGCCGAAACAGCGACCGTCCCGTGAAGAGCATCGCCCGGCTGGGCATGCATATGGCTGCCGACGTTCCGCCCGGAATGTGGGCTTGCGTGAACGCCACCCCGCGCGCGACCAGCCGGTCGAGGTTCGGGGTCCGAATATGCGGATTGCCCAGCGCAGCGATGGTGTCGTGGCGCTGGTCATCGGCAAAAAGAAAAAGGATGTTCGGTCGCTCCACGCTGCACCCACTCCCGGCACTACTATTCCATGCGGTAAGGGCCAGGCCCTCCTGCCTGCCCCTTCACTCCGTGTAACCGGCAATGCTGATCACTTCGTCCGCATACTTGACGTTGAACTGAATGGTAAAAGGCGACGGCTCCGGGAAAATGCAGGTGCGCGGCTTATTTACATACTCCTCGCTCAGCGGCACCGCCGTGCCGTCCGGCCGCCACAGGATAACGTCTCGTACGTGGGCGCCTTCAATCCGGTAGGTGGTTGGAACGGGGCCGAGCCCTTCCCTTCCCGACTGGTCCAGCGAGACGACCCACTTCATGAACTGCCGTCCCTCCAAATTCATGCCGGCGCTGGGCAACGGCTCGAACTCATAATGTTTGCCCGCGCCCGAAACCGTCAGCTTCACGTAGCCTGGCCGCACGATCTCGTACGTCAGCGTCACATCTTCCCCGGGATACCAGTAATATTGCGGTTCGGCGGGAGCGTACTCATAGGCCGTAGCAGTGCGGATAAAAGGTCGCCAGGCCAAGTTCACCCGATCGATTTCGCCCCAGCGGTTGCGCGTCACGTCGTAGGCAAGGCCGGCGTCCACCTCCGACCGGAAGCCCGGCGTCACATACGAACTGCCCAGGTAGATGTGGGAGCCGTCTTGCATGAAGCGATAGGCGTCCCGGTAAATCGTGGGCAGCGTCACCGTCATCTGAATCTTGTTGAACCCCTCGACCGTCACGACCCGGCGGTAGTAGGATGAGACGAAACATTCGGTCCCTTCCTCGTCGCTCGCCGTATCTCCCGCGACCGGTACGGGCCAAAGCAGCAACACGGCCAAGACAACCCCAAAGACATGCGCAAGCGGTCCGCAACGCAGTGCCTTCACCACGGCGCAGCCCTCCCTAGACGCAGATGAACCTACTTCACCGCTACCATAGTTCCCCGCTCCGCTGGTGCATCCTTCAGCGCTGCCGCTACGCCGCGCCCGTCGACGCCCGGACGCCCGGCTCCGGACCAAGGGTCGATGCCACCGAGCGACGACGCCGAAGCATGAATTAACTGTCTTGTCCGACTCCTCTGTTCCTTTTTCGTAACA
>JAAYLA010000230.1 GCA_012522135.1 Bacillota bacterium
CTGTTTTGCCACAACGGGGCCTTCGCAGTGCATGCCCTGCACTACGGCGCCCGGGAAGTGGTGGGGGTGGACAGTTCCGCTCAGGCGCTTGAGCTGGCCCGCCGCAATGCAGAACGGAACGGATACGGTGACGCCGTCCGGTTCGTCGAGGCCAACGCGTTCGACTTTTTACGGGAGATGGACCGGGCGGAGGAGCGCTACGACGTCGTCATCCTCGATCCGCCGGCCTTCGCCAAGAGTAAGAATCACTTCGAAGCAGCCCGGCGCGGCTACAAAGAGGTGAACTTGCGGGGTATCCGGATTCTGAACCCCGGCGGATTCCTCATAACGTGCTCATGCTCGCGCCACATGCCGAAGGACGAGTTCTACCGCTTGGTGCTGGAAGCCGCCTGCCATGCCGGGCGAAAGCTTCTCCTGGTCGAGGAGCGTGGACAGGCCAAAGACCATCCCGTCCTCGCCGGCGTGCCCGAAACGGAATACTTGAAGTGCTTGGTGTTCCAGGTGCTGTAGCGGCATGGTGGGCGGCCCGACCGGACGGCGTGCCGGCGACGCTGCCGCACCCCGGGCAGGATGCCTCTGTACCGGGCAGGCCTTATCCCATGCTCTTGCTCCACTCCTCCACGCGGCGGAAGCTTTCGTCTTCCGGAATATCCTCAATTCGTGTCATGATCGACCAGCGGATGCCGAACGGATCCAGAATGCTGGCGTAGCGGTCTCCGGAGACGAAGTTCGTGGCGGGCTCCCGCACTACCGCTCCGTTCTCCACCGCTAGGGCGAGGGTGCGGTCGACGTCGGCCACGTAGATTCCCAGCGAATAGCAGGCTTTTCCCTCGCCCGGCGGGAGGACCAGATCATAGGCAGGATTCGGCCCGCCGAGCTGCAGGTATCCGTTTCCGAAGTCGATGTCGGCGTGCACGATCGTGCGCTGCTCACCGTCGCCGAAGGACGTCACGTTTTTCGCCTTGGCACCGAACACCTTCTCATAGAAAGCAATCGCCTCGGCGGGGCGGTCCACCACGATGAACGGTGTCAGGGTCGTGTAACCGTTGGGCCTTCCGTTCGTCGTGTATTTGCCCGTCACACCCGTGGCGTTTGCGTGGACGTGGTTCGCGCGCTCGGTCACGTCGATACCCTCCCTTGTAGCGGCATGGCCCGGTTGTTGCCATTGCCGGCCCGTCCAGTGTTGCGGTAATGATAGAATAATAGGACACCGTACGTATTGTAAAAAGGCGACATCTTGGTACGAGGAGCGTCGCAAGTGGCAACGGCATCCTCACCCTTTTCCACTCGAGGCATAGTGCACGCGGCTGCAGGCTTGGAGAAGTTCTCGCTCTCACGCTTCGCGCCGGGCCCGCAGCTGAAACCCTTCGTCGACCATTTCTGGGTGGTCCGCTACGATCTGCCCGCCGGGACGACCCACACGCAGACCGTGCTGTCCTATCCCAACGTGCACCTCGCGTTCGAGCACGACGAAGGCAGGCGGGCGCTGGTGTACGGCATCCCGCGGCGGCCGTTCGTGCGGGAGCTGCGGGGCACC
>JAAYLA010000025.1 GCA_012522135.1 Bacillota bacterium
GTTAACCGGTCCGGAGGTGGGTGCCCGGGAGGCCGAAGGCATCGCACTCCGCTTTGTGGCAGGTGGTGAAAGCGAGGGCAGCGGCAGAGCGGAAATAGTTACCGAAACGGGCCCGGACGCACCGATCGCGGCATGGCGAGTGCAAGTGGAAACCGAAGGCGGACCGGTGTATGTCGTCGACGTCGCGAAGCAAGGCGGCCACGTATTATGGATGCTTCAAAATGAGCTCCGGGAACCGGCGGAGGCAACCCATTCGCTGGCGGACGCCATCGCGATCGCTCAGACGTTCTTGGGTGCAAGGGGCTTTTCCGGTTTCGAAGTGAGCTATGCGGCCGTCGAGCAGGGACGGGCGATCGTTCCCTTCGTTTACGTCGAAGACGGCGTTCTAATCTACCCGGATCAGGTGAAGGTGACGGTCGCGCTCGATAGGGGCACCGTAGTGGGATTCGACGGCATGCAGTACTACTCGTTCCACCATGATAGGACCCTGCCAACACCGTCGCTGGCGGAGCACGAGGCGTTACAACGGCTCCATCCGTCCCTGCAGCCGGAAACGGTGCGCCTGGCGCTCATACCCCGTCCCGATCTCAAGGAAGTCTTGACGTACGAAGTGCGCGCCCGGGCGAATGACATGTTATACCACGTGTACATCAACGCGCAGAGCGGCGAAGAAGAACAGATCCTCCGCATCATCGAAAGCGACGACAGGGGCACCATGGCGATCTAACGCGCCGGTCGGAAGGGAAAGGCACCAGATCAACGAAACCATGTGGGAAGGAAGGGTGAGCCCATGGATTTCGTTGATGCGATCGTGCTCGGTATCGTGCAAGGCGCGTCGGAATTTTTGCCCATCAGTAGCTCGGGACATCTGGTGATCGTCCAGCGGCTTCTCGGAGTCGAGGAGGGGAGCTTGACGATCAGCATTGCCGTGCACTTCGGCAGCCTGCTCGCGGTCATCGCAGCCCTGTGGTCGGAATGGTGGCTGATGTTCAAGGCGCTGATCGGCCGGGCAGGCACTGAGAATACGGCAGGACGGCGCCTGTTCTTGATGCTGGTACTCGCCTCCCTCCCGGTAGCGGCAGTGGGCTTCCTTTTCAAAGATTGGGTAGAGGCTGCCTTCAGCTCGCCGTACGTTCCCGGTATCATGCTGCTCGTAACCGGCGTGCTGCTCTGGTATGCAGATAAGCGGCAGGGTGTGGCGGGCCTGGCCGACATATCGCCTCGCCACGCTTTGGCGATGGGCATCGGCCAATCCGTTGCTCTGTTGCCGGGCCTTTCCCGTTCCGGAACGACCATGGCCACCGGCATGTTTACGGGATTGCAGCGGGAAGAGGCCGCACGTTTCTCCTTTCTTATGGCGGTACCGGCGATTTTCGGCGCATCGCTGCTCGAGGGCATAGCGCTCCTCACGGGCGAGTCCGCCCTCGATCTGAGCGCCTCCGTCCTTTTCGTCGGCGTCGTCGCCTCGCTCGTCACCAGCTACATCGCCATACGCTTTTTTCTTTCTTTCTTACGCCGCGGACGACTCGTTTGGTTCGCCCGTTACGTGTGGTTTGTCGGCGCCGTCGTCCTCGCGCTGACGTTCTTCGGTTGAGCCGGGGTGATCGCATTGCCCAAACTGCGGTTTTGGCGGTTGCAGTTGCTCGTGGGGACGGGTCTTGTCGGACTCGCCGCGCTGGCATTTCTCGGCACAACCTCCGACATCGCCGGCTCGCTGTTCGTCCGAACGGTCGAAGCGCGCCAGGGCGTGCTGGAAACGGTTTACCGGGGCCGGGGCCTCATCGTCCGCTCGGAAGTCGCCGTTCAGGCGCCCGCAAGCGGTATTGCCACGCTTCTTGTGGCCGATGGTCAAAAGGTGCGTGCGGGACAGATCGTAGCGGAAGTGCGCGAAGCACAGACGCCCGAAGTTACGGCGGCACTGGCGCACATCGACGATCAGATCGCGGCCCTTGACCGCACCGCACAGCGCGACGCGGACGAGATGCGCCGGCGGATCGAAGCGGCGGAGCGGGAGCTGGCTGCAGCGAAGGCGGAGCTCGCGGCCGCGCTCGCCGCCGGAAGCGCCGGAGTCGCCGCGGAACTTGATCAGACGGTGCGGCGGCTCAGCGCAGAGATGGACAGGCTGGAGCAGGAGTTTGCCGCGCTCAGGCAGCAGCGCGAATCGGAGCGGAACGCTCTATTTGCCCAACGAGAAGCCGTTTTTCGCGAAGCCTCAAGCCGTGCGGTTCGGGTCGTTGTCGACCGGCCCGGCTTTGTCGTCTTCTCCTTCGACGGCTTCGAAGGACGGTTCTCGCCCGGCGACGCGCCCGAGGAGCTTTGGCAAGCGGTAGCGGAGACGCCCGACATACACAGCGTGGCGGACGGCGCACAAGTCCGCTCGGGCGACACGCTGTTTCGCTTGATCGATGGCTTCATGGGCTATGTTTTCGTAGTGTTCGACGAAGCGCCTCTTGTCGAACAAGGCGAGAGCGTGAGGCTGCGTTGGCCGGGCGGCGATCCGGCTGGGACACCGGCCCGCGTCCATTCGATTCACAACCGGCCGGGACAGGTGGGGATTTGGTTCGCCGTCGAGGTCTCGCAAGATCCGTTCAGCTCGGTTCGGGTCTTGCCGGAAGTAACGGTCGTGACGCGCCGGGTTGAAGGGATTGTCGTTCCACGCAGCGCGCTGATCATGCGCAACGGACGACCCGGCCTTTACCTGGTGGCTTCGGGAAGCCCGGTTTTCCGGTACGTGACCGTTCGCGCCGTCGACGACCATCAAGCCGTGGTCGACCCGGTTCCGGCCGGCACTCCCGTCGTCATCAATCCCCGGCGGCTGACTCGTGACGCCGAACCTTACGTGCCGTGACAGCGGGGAAGGAACCCCTTTTTCCTTTGCAGAACTACAGCATTATGGCTGACTTGACAATACGTGAGAAGATCGAAGCTGTTACGGAACGCATCGTGGCTGCCGCCCGGCGTGCCGGGCGCGACCCCGAAGAGGTCACCGTGATCGCGGTGACGAAACAAGTTGAACCGGAACGTATTGAGGAAGCCCTCCGTGGGGGAATTCGGGACATCGGCGAAAACCGAGTGCAGGAGGCACAAGCCAAGCTGCCGCACCTTACCGCCGCGTGCACCCGTCATATGATCGGCACGCTGCAGACGAACAAAGTGCGTCGGGCGCTGGAACTTTTCGACGTGATCCACTCCGTCGACAGGTTATCGCTCGTCGACGCACTCAGCCGGCGCATGGAAGGACGACAGGTCGACCTGCTGCTTCAGGTCAACGTGTCGGGCGAGGGCTCGAAACACGGTGTGCCGCCCGAGCTTCTAGAGGAGCTGGCTCTGGCTGCGTCGTCCGCTGGGAACTTGAGAGTGCGAGGCCTGATGACAATCGCACCGTACGATCCGGATCCCGAAGCGGCCCGACCCCACTTTGCCAAACTGCGTGAGCTGAGCGAACGCCTGGCGCGGCTCGAGATACCGCGCGTCGAGATGGACTGGCTCTCGATGGGTATGAGTAACGACTTCGAAGTGGCGGTTGAGGAGGGGGCCACCCACGTGCGCATCGGCTCCGCGATTTTTGGCGAGCGGAGCTAGCCCGCGGAGCGAGTTTTCGTGACCGAGGAGGCAACGATGTGGGGCGAAAGAATCGTTTCCTAGACCGCGTCCTGCGGTTTATGGGTATCGAGGAAGAAGAGATCGCCGCGGCTGAGCATATGGACGTAGGCGAGGGGGCTTCCCGCGCATCCGAATTGGATGGTGCCAGCGTCTCCGTTTCATCCGGCGTGCAGAACGAGCACACTGCGGACGGACGGCATACGAACTACGCACGCGTCGTGAGGCTACGTCCCCTAGGCTTCGACGATGTACAGGTGATCGCCGATCGCCTGCTTGCCCGCACACCGGTGTTGATGGACGTCGAGCACCTCGACGTGGCTACGGCGCGCAGGCTCTTGGACTTTCTCGGCGGAACGACCTATGCCGTCAGAGGCCACATTCAGCCGGCAGGCGAGAATGCGTTCTTGTTGACACCCGGCGGCGTAGAGGTTGATCCGAATTCGTTGCCTCCCGAGCTGAGTCAGGAATTCACTTTCAGGAGGCGGCTCTAACGCTGCGGGCGCACACTGGAGGGCGGGGTGTCACGTTGGACTTGAAACAGCTTGTCTTAGGCGTCATCGGCGTGGGCGCGATGGGCGAGGCCTTGACCCGCGGAATACTCGATCGCGGCCTCTTGCAGGCGAAGCAGATCATCATCTACGACGTGCGGCGCGACCATATGGAAACCATCGCCCGCCATCTGGGCGTGCGGGCGGCAGCGGACCTGCCCGCGGTCGCGGCCGCTGCAGATGTCGTGCTGCTCGCCGTCAAACCGCAGCAGATGGATGACGTCCTTTCCGGTCTTCGCGGGCACGTGCGGCGCACCCAGGTAATAGTGTCGATCGCCGCCGGGGTGACGACGACCCGAATCGAGTCCGATCTGGGTCCAGACGTACCTGTCATACGCGTCATGCCCAACACGCCGGCTTTAGTGGGGAAAGGCGTGTGCGTCGTCAGCCCGGGTGCCACGGCCACGGAATCTGAGGTCGCCATCGTCAGAGCGCTATTGGGCAGCGTCGGTTCGGTATTTGAGCTGCCGGAGGCGCAAATGGACACGGTTACCGGCTTGTCCGGGTCGGGCCCCGCTTACGTGTGTCTCGTGATCGAAGCCCTCGCCGACGGCGCCGTGGAAGATGGGCTTCCTCGCGACGTAGCCCTGCATTTGGCCGCAGCTACGGTAGCAGGTGCAGGCGAGTGGATAGCCCAAGGTTTGGCTAGGGGAGATCATCCGGCCGTGCTGCGCGAACGCGTCACTTCGCCCGCCGGGACGACCGCGGCCGGCCTGGCCGTCCTGGAAGCCGCCGCTGCCCGGTCCGCCTTTGCCCGGGCTGTGCGCGCAGCTTCCGCCAGATCGAAGGAACTGGGGGAAGCTTAGTTTATGCTGGATTTGTCCGTGTACTCCGTAGTGAGCGTGGTGCTTCACCTGTATGAGTTGACGCTTTTGGCTCGCGTCATCCTTTCGTGGCTGCCCCTGGGGCGCGACAACCCGGTCGTCCGTTTTATCTACGACATGACGGAACCGATCATGCGGCCGTTCCGCGGTGTATTGCCCCCGGTGGGTGGACTCGACTTTTCGCCTATGTTAGTGTTCCTTGTGTTTCACTGGGTGAGGGGTATCATCTTAGGATTCCTTTGGAGGCTGGGCATCTAGTGGACCGTGAGCGCTTGCTCGCACACTTGACGAGCGAGGATGAACGTCTCCTCGGGGCAAGGACCTTGGACTGGGCGCAGAGGAGCCTGCGGGACGGCAAACCCACGGTGACGCCCTTCTTCGATCCGGCCCAGCGAGAGCTCGTGCACGGTTTGTTGGGATCGGTAGACGGGGTCGGATGGCGCAATTACGGGGGTTACCCGAAGGCAGAACGCCAGCGCATCGTCATCTACCCCGACTACTTCCTGACCGAACTGATCGAGATTCCGGTACGTGCCGTTGAGGTAACCGGTGAGTTTCCGACGCCGCCGTCCCACCGCGATGTGCTCGGAGCCGTTGTGGGCCTCGGCATCACGCGCGAGCAGGTAGGCGACATCTTACCTCGGGCCAACGGTGCGCAGCTTATCGTGGCGAGCGAGCTGCTCGATTTCATCGTAGCCTCCTGGGAGCGGATCGGTCGCGTGGCGGTGCGGGCCCAGGAAATCGATCTTGAGCGGCTCGATGTGGAGCCGGAGCGTGTGAAGGAGATCCGGACGACGGTAGCGTCGATGCGCCTTGACGCTTTGGCTGCGGCAGGCTATGGCACCTCCCGCACGAGAATGGCGCGCGAGATTCGCATGGAGCGCGTCAAGGTAAACTGGAAGCCCGTCACAAACCCGGCGGCCGAGGTCAAGGAAGGCGACGTTCTCTCCATACGCGGCCGTGGACGAGTCGTGATCCAGGAGCTCAAAGGCACGACGCGCAAGGGGCGCATCTCCGTCGTGCTGCAGCGGTACATGTAGCCACGGTCCTGTGTCCAATCGGACCCCCGGGCGTTACGGAATTTTTCGAGCATACTGACGGGAGGGACGTAAAGTGCTCAGCCCACGGGAGTTATTGCAGACGGATTTCCGCGTTACGCTGCGCGGTTATCAGCAGAGCCAAGTAGATGCGTTCGTCCGTAAGGCCTTGCAAGCGTACGAAACTTTGACGCGCCAGAATAAGGAGCTGACTGAGCGCCTGGCGGAAGCCGAAGCGCAGTTGGAAGCGCTGCGGCGCGAAGGCGACCGCAGCACGGAGATTCTGCGCCTCGCCCAGGAGAACGCCGTCGAGATCAGGGAAAAGGCGGAGAAACGAGCCAGAGAATTGATCGAGGAGGCGCAAAGGGAAGCGGAAGACATTCTGGCGCGGGCAAGACGCCTCGAGCTGGAGGCTTTATCCCGTGTGGAGCGCATCCGCGAGGAAGAACGGGCAGTGCGCGCTGCCTGGCGCAGGCTGCTGGAAGGCGCCCTGCGCACGCTGGACGAGACCGATCCCGATGACGAGCCGCTGCGAACCTACGAGGAGAATCCGATCGCAGCGCGAGCGGAGGCGGCGCCGGCGGACGAGTCGCACGATGCAGACTTAGATGCCGGAGAAGCCGCGACGGAGCAGATCTAGCGCCCGTTCCAACTTCTGGCGCCGGGATACGATGGCCGCGTACTCCTCCCCATATCGCAATACAGAAGAAGGATCGGCGACCGTAAACTGTTCGGGGTTCACGCAGGCAAGTCGGCTCCACGGAAAGGGTGCGGAAACGGTCGCCCGGTCCGTCGGACGCGGAGAAAAGACGGCGACGATCGTCTTGCCGTACAAATTTTGCAGGTGATCGACGTAAACGGTGCCATACGGGCGTTTGGCCACATTGCGCTCGGTCGTGACAAGGCCCGGGAAGGAGAGCTCCAACAGGCGTCCTAACAGTCCGACGAAACGACTCGTCACCGCGTAGGGATAGATCGGCTCCAGTGGAATCACGATGTGTATGCCGGTGGATCCGGAGGTCTTGGGAGCTGCCCACAAGCCTAAGCGCTGAAGCAGCTCCCAAGCGCCGTGAGCAACCGTTCTCGCTTCGTTGAACCCCGCGCCAGGTCCCGGATCGAGATCGATGACGGCGTAATCGGGCCTTGTGGGTTGTGATGTTGTGGAAAGCCAAGGGTGAAACTCGATGGCGGCATCATTTGCTAGCCAGAACAATGTGGAGGCCTCTTCGGCCAAGACGTAGCGCACCGGCCGTTTCTTCCCCGTGGGCACGGGCGGCTCGTAAGTAGGAACCCAGTGCGGCGTGTGCGGGGGCGCATTTTTCTGGTAGAATCCGTGGGCTGCGACACCGTCCGGAAAACGCACGACGGTGAGCGGACGGCCGCGTAGGTGCGGCAACATCCGAGGTGCCACGGCCGCTATATACCGCAAGAAGTCGGCTTTCGTCAACCCGACATCCGGCCACAGGGGCTTGTCGAGATTGGTCAGGGTGAGAGCGCGTCCACCCGCGGCAAAGCTCACTTTGTTCACCGGTTTCTCCTCGCCGTCCTCGCTCCTTGCGGCCCTGCGACGCCCCTGAAGACGGGATGCCGCAGCCGTCCCCAAGGTGTCCTTTCCAAGTATTCCACGTGAACCTTGATCTTCGGTTCGATCCATTCGGTGGCGCGAGCGGTAGGGGACAGAACACCATATCGCATTGGATCGGCGTGATGCGAGCCGGCGAGCAGCTTCAGCAGGCGCTCGCCCTCCTTCTCCGTCATTCCGGACCCTACGTGTCCCGCGTAACGCAGCCCGTCTGCGGTCTCGTCGGCCAAGGCCAAGGAGCGAATCTTTCCGCCCGGGTCCAGAGAGTATCCGATGAGCCAAAACACGTCCGTCCGGGTCCTGCGCACCTTGATCCATGCGGCAGACCGCTTGCCGGGAAGGTAGGGGCTGCCGAGGGCCTTGGCTACGATGCCTTCCATGTTGCGCCGGGCCACGGCGTCAAAAAGGGCCTTGCCTTCCCGCGGTGTTAACGGGGACAGCCTGCAGCTACCGCCCGGAACAAAGCGGTTTTCGAGCAGAGCACGGCGTTTTTCCAAAGGTGTATCGAGCAGCGAGCGGCCGTCGCAGTAGAGGAGATCGAAAGCGATAAATACGGCCGGATACTCGCGGGCTGCCGACGCGGTTCGTGCCGAATCGCTGAGCGTGAGCCTGCTCCGAACCCGATCGAACGACGGTACACCTTCGGGTGCGAGGCAAATCAGCTCACCGTCGAGTAAGTAGTTCTCTGCGTCCAGGAGGGGACGAGCGACGATTTCGGGGAACAGCCCGGTGATGTCGCGCCCGCTGCGGCTGTGTAAGTAGATGCGCGTCGACGAATGAACCATGCAGCGTATCCCGTCCCACTTGGGCTCAAACCAATGCGCATCCGAGTCGAAGGGCGAGCCGCGGACGGCGAGCATGGGGGGAAGAAATAGGGGGACCGGACAGTTCACGGCACGGGAACGGGGGCAGCTCCCGCTTTACGAACCTCTTGCAAACTCGCCTCCAGAGCTGCCAAGAGGTCGTCCACGCGTGCGTCGCCCGGCAATTGAGGGCGCACGGCACCCCGTTCGCCTGCCGCCTTCTCCTCGATGCGCTGCAGCAGTGCCTCCCGGTACTCGTCCCGGTAAGCGGACGGGTCGAAGGGTACGGATAGGCTTTCGATGAGCTGCTTGGCCACGCGCAGTTCCGTCTCGCTCGGAGGCGGCGCCTGGCTGGTGCCACGCAGAGCCGTCGTCGCGCGGATTTCGTCGGGGAAGTGCATAAGGTGCAGGACGAGCATTTTGTCGCTGGACCGGACGGCAGCCAACGACTCCTTTTTTCGCAGCGCCACTTTTGCAACTCCGATCCGTCCGGTCTCGGAAAGTGCGCGGTGAAGCAGGCCATACGCTTTGTCGGCACGTTCTTGCGGTTCGATGTAGTACGCTTTCTCGAACTGGAGGGGGTCGATCTCGGACAGCCGGACGAAACTGAGTATCTCGATGGTTCGTAAAGTAGGTAAGGGCAAGGCGGCCAGGTCTTCGTCCTCCACAATGACATAGCGATCGGCGTCGTACGCAAATCCCCGTACGATCTCTTCCGCTTGGACTTCCACCCCGCACGTCGGACAAAACTTCCTGTACTTCACCGGCGTGTGACAGACTTTGTGCAGCTGGTTGAACCGCACGGCCCGCTCTTCGGTCGCGGCGTACAGCTGCACCGGGATGTTGACGAGCCCGAAACTGATGGCGCCCTTCCACATGCTGCGCACGGCAACCCCTCCTTCGTGGCTAGCATGCGCCCGTCAGCATTGACTTATGAGTAGGCATAGGTTACAATTAGGTTCGTGCTGCGGGGTTAGCTCAGCTGGTTAGAGCGCTTGCCTTACAAGCAAGAGGTCACTGGTTCGAGTCCAGTACCCCGCACCAGGTGAAGGACTTGCCCGAGGCAGGTCCTTTTACTTTTGCGCAGTAGGAAAGGTGGGCAAGAAAAAGAGCCCTCCACATCGGAAGCGAGGGCTCGACGAAAGAGCGCAACCGTCCTTGTCAGGGGCTACGCAGTCTGGCCGGTGACCGTCTCTGCTTGACCTTGAGGGCTGAGTTTTTCGCTCAACACCTGCTCCAGCTGGCCGCGGGTAACAAGCGACGCCCGGGGAGCCCTGCGTCGAGCACGGTATTCGTCATCTTGCGGGTGATCTACGAGGTAGACGGGAATGTGACGAGTGAAGGCCGTCTCGCCCAGATAACCTGCACACTCGCGGGCGGTGCTGGGATCAGCCGATCCTTCCACGACGATGACTTCCGGCTGGTCTTTGGGGTCGCGGTGGAGAGAGCCCGGTGTGTGGGGCTGGTGCACCGCGTGGAAAAAGCCGGGCCACTCGGCGAGTTGTTCCGAAACCTCGCAGCCCAAAGCGGCGAGCCGCTGGGCGAGCTCGGCACCGCGCGCATCGCCGGTGTGAATGACCATGACTTTCATGGAAGCCGTACCTCCCGAACTGCGTATTAGCCCTTGGGCCGTTTGTCCGTTGGCTGGTGGGAAGAGTGTCCCAACTCGTGTCCATTGTAGCCGATCGGCTGCGCCAGGGGAAGACGGGAGAGCCTGGCGGCGAGGGAGGGGGGAAGCCGAAGTGTCGCGCAAATGAAACATGCTCCGGCGCTGCTTGACAAAGGGCTAAGCAGCGGGTAGAATTAGTCTTGCGTTGCGGAACCGTGGTGTAGTCGGTTAACACGCCAGCCTGTCACGCTGGAGATCGCGGGTTCGAGTCCCGTCGGTTCCGCCACGATCCTCCCTCTGCAACTGCAGAAAGTGGTTGCTCGAACGGGAGAAATATGTTAATATAAATCGTGCCACGTCGGCCAAGGTAGCTCAGTTGGTAGAGCAGAGGACTGAAAATCCTCGTGTCCCCGGTTCGATTCCGGGCCTTGGCACCAGCGGATGCGGGCGTAGCTCAGTGGTAGAGCACAACCTTGCCAAGGTTGGGGTCGCGAGTTCGAGTCTCGTCGCCCGCTCCAGCGCATTTTTGCGCACGGCGGCATAGCCAAGTGGTTAAGGCGGAGGTCTGCAAAACCTCTATCCCCAGTTCGAATCTGGGTGCCGCCTCCATAGGCTACGGGAGTATATGCCGCTGTGTGCGGCGCTTGAAACTCCCGGCCGGCTGGGGAAGTAGATCAGCTGGTTAGATCGTCACGTTGACATCGTGAAGGTCCGCGGTTCGAGTCCGCGCTTCCCCACCAGGTACGCAAACGCCCTTCTGGAACGGCTTGCCAGAAGGGCTTTCTCGTTGTGTGCCTCGCTGTTCAGTAGACCGGGGGAGCATCGGGGGCCACCACATCCTGGAATTTACACCATTACCTGGTGCTCGAATCTGTACCTTGCTGCCGGAACTTCAAGCTGTTAAAATATGGTTGAAGACTGTTCTCACATTGCCGCCAATGGCAGTGTCTTGTAGTGCATCTTCGCCGATCA
>JAAYLA010000231.1 GCA_012522135.1 Bacillota bacterium
CTTTTGGCCTTTAGCACTCCCTTCGACGCGTCTGCCGTGGAGTTCCTCGAAGAGCTCGGCGTCCCGGCGTACAAGATCGCGTCTTTCGAGGTGACGGATTTGCCGCTGATCGCCAAGGCCGCGTCCACCGGGAAACCTTTGATCATTTCGACCGGCATGGCGACCGTTGCGGAAATCGACGAGGCGGTTCGGACGGCGCGGGAAGCGGGCAGTCCGGAAGTGGTTTTGCTCAAGTGTACGAGCACCTATCCGGCGCCCCCCGGGGAAACCAACCTGCGGGCTATTCCTCATATGCGCGAGGTTTTCTCTTGTCCGGTGGGCCTTTCGGACCATACGCCGGGCATTGGCGCCGCCGTGGCGAGCGTGGCGCTAGGGGCCGTGCTCATCGAAAAGCACTTGACCTTGAGCCGTGAAGAAGGTGGGCTCGACGCGGCCTTTTCTCTGGAGCCGGCCGAGATGCAGCGGCTCGTCCAAGAGGTGCGCACCGCATGGGAGGCCCTGGGCGGCACGGGCATCGGTCCGGCACCGAGCGAGGAGCCGTCCCGTGTGCTGCGCCGTTCCCTATTTGTAGTGCGAGACATGGACCCCGGCGAGGTGTTGACGGAAAGCCACTTGCGTGCGCTGCGCCCGGGCGCGGGACTGCCGCCGAAATACCGATCGGTCTTGATCGGAAGGAGGGTTCGCCGCCGGGTTCCTCGTGGCACGGCGATGACCTGGGACCTGTTACTGTAACCTCGAGCGGCGGCTTCCTACTTCTTAAGAAACGAAACTTAGCTTATTCGCATTCCCCGGCTAACACTAGAACTTCAAAGGGTGCCTGCGCCTATGATGAAACGAACCGAGGACTCGACAAGGCATGCGCCCTGCGACCGAACGCTAAGGGGAGATTTCCTGATGTACGACTTGAATGAGAAGGCGATCTTGGTGACGGGAGGGACGGGTTCCTTCGGCAGTAGGTTCGTAGAACTGGTGCTAAAGGAACTGAACCCCCGTAAACTCATTATCTACAGCCGCGATGAATTGAAGCAATTTCAGATGCAACAGGTTATCGACGACCCGCGGGTGACGTTCGTGATCGGCGATGTCCGGGACAAAGACCGCTTGCGCTCCACTATGGCGGGCGTCGACGTCGTGGTCCATGCCGCGGCCTTGAAGCAAGTGCCGACTGCCGAGCGCCACCCGACGGAAGCGATCAAGACGAACATCTTGGGCGCTTCGTCCGTAATCGAGTCTGCCATCGCCAACGGCGTGGAGCGGGTAGTGGCGCTCAGCACCGATAAGGCAGCCAATCCCGTCAATATGTACGGCGCCACCAAGATGGTCGCCGACAAGCTTTTCATCGCGGCGAACGCCGATCAGTCCGTTACCCGTTTCGCCCTTGTCCGGTACGGTAACGTGGTGGGAAGCCGCGGCAGCGTGGTGCCCCTGTTCCTGGAGCAAAAGCGCACGGGCGTCCTGTCCATCACCGACCCGCGCATGACGCGCTTTTGGATCACGCTGGAGCAAGGAGTGCGGTTTGTCCTGCGGAGTCTCCGCTTGATGCACGGCGGTGAAGTCTTTGTGCCCAAGTTGCCTACGGCCGCCATCATGGATCTGGCCGCGGCGATTGCGCCCGACTGTCGCATAGAGCACATCGGGATCCGGCCCGGCGAGAAGCTCCACGAAGTGCTGGTGCCGGCCGACGAAGCTTACAGAACGTTGGAACTAGACGACAGCTTCGTCATCACGCCCGAACCGCCCGGCTCGGACGCGGGCCCGTGGGCCCACGGTAAACCGGTGCCCGACGGCTTTCGGTATGCCAGCGACACCAATCCTTGGCGCCTGACGGTAGACGAGATTCGAGCAATGTTGAAGGAGCTCGGCTATGATCTCACGGATTCCGTACAGCAGACAGACGGTAGAGCCGGACGATCTACAGGCCGTCGCGGCGGTCCTCGCCAGTGATTGGCTGACGACCGGTCCGGCGGTGGAACGGTTCGAGGCGCGCCTGGCCGACTACTGCGGCGCACGATTCGCCGTCGCTTTTAGTTCCGGTACGGCTGCCCTCCACGGCGCCTACTTCGCCGCCGGGGTTCGAGCCGGCGACGAGGTGATCACCTCGCCCATCTCGTTTGCCGCGACCGCCAACGCCGCCCTATACCTCGGTGCGCGGCCCGTTTTCGTCGACGTGCAGCCGGACACGGTCAATCTCGATCCCGAGCAGGTCAAAGAAGCGATCACGAAGCGCACGAAAGTGATCGCGCCCGTGGACTTCGCGGGGCACCCGGCCGACCTGGACGAGCTGATGGCTTTGGCCCGGGAAAGCGGTGCGGTCGTGGTCGAGGACGCCTGCCATGCGCTCGGGGCGATCTATCGAGGGCGGCGCGTGGGCAGCATCGCGCACATGACCGTCTTCAGCTTTCATCCCGTCAAGAGCATCACGACCGGGGAGGGCGGGGCGGTCCTCACGGACGATCCCGTATACGCGGAGCGGCTGCGCCGGTTCCGTAACCACGGTATCACACGCGACCCGGCGCGCCTGAACCGGGACGAGGGCCCTTGGTACTACGAGATGGTCGACCTAGGTTATAACTACCGTCTGAGCGACATTCACAGCGCGCTAGGGCTGTCGCAGCTCCGGAAGGTGGATCGCTTCGTGCGGACGAGGCGAAGCCTGGCCCGGGCCTATCACGCAGCCTTCATGGGACCCGATTTCATAACGCCTGTGGAACGGCCTTACGTGCAGTCAGCGTGGCATCTGTACACCTTACAGCTCGCGGACGCCCGGTTGCGCCGCCGCGTCGTTGAGGCTCTGCACGCCGTGGGCATCGGCGTGCAAGTGCATTACTTGCCCATTTACCGCCATCCCTACTACCGGCGCATCGGATACGCCGGTTGTAGCTGCCCCAATGGCGAACGGTATTACAGCCGCTGCTTGTCCCTGCCGCTGTACCCAGGGCTTTCGGTCGCACAGCAGCAGCGCACGATCGATGCCGTGCTGCACATCGTAGGCCAGGCCGGCCGGCAGGTCAGGGGCACGATTGTGTGACTTCGGGAGAGGACGAAGACATTGCCTTCGGTGCGCGTTGTCGTTCAGGCCCGTATGTCGTCGAACCGCCTGCCCGGCAAGAGCCTGCTGCCCATCGGCGGAATTCCGGCGGCGATTCTGGCCGCCCTGCGGGTACGGAATCCCCGCTGGCACGTCGTGATCGCCACGTCCGATCACCCTAGCGACGATCCGTTGGTGCGGGCGGCCGAGGCGTTCTCCGTGCCGTCCGTGCGCGGGCCGCTGGACGATGTGCTCGGGCGCTTTCTGATCGCAACGCACGGCTTGGCGGACGATGCGGTGATCGTGCGCCTGACCGGCGACAACGTGCTTCCCGACGCACGGCTCGTCGGAGAAGCCGTCGACGCATTCCGGCAGCGCGGGTGCGCCTACCTGTACACATGGTCGCCGGCGCTCGATGTGCCGTACGGCCTCAGCGTGGAAGTGTTCCGAGCGTCTGCTTTGCGGCAAGCGGCGGTTCACACTGCCTCGGAAGCGGACCGGGAGCACGTGACGCCCTGGATTTGGCGAAATTATGGCCGAACCTTGCATCGACCGCGCGCGTTGCCCCGGGGCTACGGCCGGCTGCGTTGCACGATCGATACGCTGGACGATTACCTGCGAGTGGAGAAAGCATTCGCATACGCCCCCGACCCGCGTGCCGCTCACTGGATCGACCTTTGCCGCCGATTGGCCCTGGATCCCGCGACCCCGCGGGCGACCGTTCCGGCCAAGGACGTAGGGGGAGCTACCCACGGCACGCTTGTACTTGGCACGGCGCAACTCGGCATGGCCTACGGCATCGCCAACCGCACGGGAGAGCCGCGCGAGGACGAGGCAACGGCGATCGTACGCGAGGCGGTCGCCCACGGCGTCACCCACATCGACACGGCCCGGGCTTACGGACGCAGCGAGGGCCGCATCGGTCAAGTCCTGGCGCAAGGGGTAGCCTCCGGGGTGCACGTGGTGACAAAGCTTGTGCCCATGGACGAAGTGGCCGACGATAGCCCGGCCGGCCAAGTGCGTGCCCGGGTCGACGCGAGCGTCTTCCGGTCCTGCCGTGAGCTGCGGCTGCATCGGATTCCTACGGTGCTCGTGCACAGAGCCGGCGACCGGATCCGGTGGAAGGGCGCAGCGTGGCAGCGGCTGAAGGAGCTGCGGCACGGAGGCGTCATCGGCAGGATCGGTGTCTCCGCCGAAAGGCCGTCCGAGGTAGTCGAGGCGCTCGCCGATGCAGACGTTGGCCACGTACAATTTCCCTTCAACATTCTCGACTGGCGCTGGCAAGAAGCAGGCATCGTCGAAGCTCTGGCCCGCCGGCCGGAGGCGGTGGTGCACGTGCGCAGCGCCCTCCTCCAAGGGCTATTGGCGAGCCCGGACCCCGCACTCTGGCGGCGGGTCGCTCCCGACCAAGGCGAAGGGGTTCTTTGCGCCTTAGAGCACATGCGGCGAGTCTTGGGTCGCGAGAGCTTGCTGGACCTCGCCTTGGCGTACGTGCGAGGTCATCCGTGGCTGCACGGTGTCGTGGTCGGCGTCGAGCGCGTCGAACAGCTGCGCCTGCTCGTGCGCCTGTTTTGCAAGCCGGCCCTCACGCGGGATCAGATCGAGTGGGTGGAACGCAGACGAGCACGTGTGCCGAAGCGGCTATTGAATCCTAGCTTGTGGCCGAGGTGAACCGCGGTATGGATGTGCTCTCGCGCATCGCCCAAACCAAAGGGCCGGACCTTTTCCGCATGGACGGACGGGTCGCCCTCGTAACGGGCGCCGCAGGCCGGCTCGGGCGGTCTATGGCGTGTGGCCTGGCAGAAGCCGGTGCCCACGTGGTGCTGAACGGGCGACGACCGGAGGCCCTCGAGGACCTGGCGGGCTCCCTCCGGCGCCGCGGCCTTGCCGCCAGCGCGCTGGCCTTCGACGTGACGGACGCGCAGGCCGTGGATCAGGCTGTCCGGGTCTTGGGCCAGCAGTTTCAAAGGCTCGACGTACTGGTCAACAATGCGTACGCCGGGCCGGCGGGTTCCGTGGACCGTAGCCGGGCCGAGGATTTTGCCCGCGCGTACGACGTGGCGGTGATCGCCTCCTTCCGGCTCATGGTTTCCGTAAGGCACCTGCTCTTGCAAGCCGTGGCCAGGTGTGGGCACGCATCCGTAATCAACATCGCGTCCATGTACGCTACAGTCAGCCCGGATCCGTCGGTCTACGGTGACAGCGGCATGGACAATCCGCCCTACTACGGCGCTGCGAAGGGAGCTCTATTGCAACTGACGCGCTACATGGCCTGCCATTGGGCACCGAGCGGCATCAGGGTGAACGCCATCAGCCCCGGTCCCTTCCCGCAGCCCGCCGTGCTCTGCCGCTATCCGACCTTTCACCGTGCCCTGTGCAGCAGGACGCCCGCCGGAAGGGTCGGAATGCCGGACGAGCTGAAAGGCGCGGTCTTGTACCTGGCATCCGACGCTGCGTCGTACGTCACGGGCATCAACCTGCCCGTCGACGGCGGCTGGACCGCATGGTAGACGAGGGTGCCGGGATGTGCGGGGAGACCTCATTGGCCTCCGACGAGCCGGTACCATTCCAGAACCAATCCGGTCACGGCCTTGCCTCCTTGCTCGGCCCGCTGCAGTCCGACGTACAAGTCGCTTATCCCGCGCCCATCCAATGAATACACGATGCCCGAGGACCAGTTCCAACGGGGCAGCGCCGGCTCGTCTAACCTTACGCTCTGCTGCGCACTGACTCTTGCCCGTATCTTGTCGTTCAGGAATAGACCGGCCCCGAGATCTACGGCGACGTGGTGTGCGCGCGGTTGGATAGCCACCTTATACGACAGCGAGCCGGAGAGGACGACCGGATCCCGCAGCCAGCTGACGGACAGGGCCAGCTGCGCCGTTCGGAAAGGCAGGTCCAACGACAGGGCTAAGGTGGGATCCCACGCGTGAAGCGGAGCGAGGCGCCGGCGCAACCCGACCGACCCTCCGATGCTTGTCTCCGTCTGCGACGACGTAGTGGCTGCTCCGCTCGCCACCTCAGCCCGAACGGTATGCACGATGCGGGGCGTAAGCGTGAGCACGATGGATGAGGAAGGCGAGGCGAAGTATTGCAGGCCGAGCGGTACCACGACTTGGTGCTGGAGGTTCGTGTAGACGACCGGACCGTGCTCGGAGAGGGCCAGGCCCTCCTCGCCGCCGGGTACGTACGCAAGGCCGAGGGTCAGCTCGTACTTGCCCGGCGTTTCGTCGGGCCGGACCAGAGGATCGGCCGGTGTCTGTGCCGGGGAAAGCACCGGTACGGTGATCATGACCAATGCCGTGAGAGCCAGCGTTTTGGCCAGGCGCATGCCTGTCATTTACAACCGCCTCCTTAAAGCATCGAGCTGGGTACGGCGATCCGCGTATTGGCTCAGCACTTCGGCCTGCTTAGCTGCGGCGATTTGCATCAGCTCCTCGTGGGGCAGCGGGACCAATATGTTGCCGGAGAAACCTTTCTCGCCGGTAAGGGCGTCTACGGGCAGTGCGTATAGGCCCAAGGACGGATCGGCGAGTACGATGTCGTTTTCGACCGTACCGACGGCGACGACGTAATGTAGCTGTGGTTGGGTGACGTGCAGTATGACCGGCAAGCCGCCGCGGGCGTAGTAGTCGGTAAGCGCCTCGAGGGTGACTCGGTAGCCTCGGCTGGCAATTCCTTTCTCCTGCAGCGCGTGTCTCAAGGCCAGCATCGATAAGCCTTCTTCCCTGTCAAGGGCTTCGACCTCGGAGTCCGAGCGCAAGGCGGCTTCAAGCATTTCAGCTTCCGTCGTCGGCATGTCATAGTAGTAGGTGAGCAGGGTGGCTAGGGCCGCGGGGCCGCACGTGAACCAGTCGGTCTGGCCGATCACGCCCTCGTAACGGAGACCCCGGTAATGTGTTCCGACCGGAGCCGATGAGGCAACCGGCCCGCGTAGGAGCGTGACGGCAAGGGCGATAATCAGGCTCGCGATCGCGGCCATACTTCGCTGCGTAGCTTCCATGGGACGAATCACTCCTTTACCTTCCTGTCCTGCCCACAGGTCCGATTGCATGCGTACGATTCGCCGCCGCGCCTCAGCCTCCTGCCGAAATTTTACGTAATTATGACTTGAATAACCCTACTATATAAGCTGCCCGTTGCGCAGGATTGACCGCGCGCGTGCCGTACGTTTAGGCATGCAACCAAATCGGTGTGCCGTTGCGTTGTATTGAGAGGGCACTTCGATAGGTTGAGCCCGTCGGTTGGAATGGTGGTAGCTTGAGCCACGGCAACCGTGTGCCGAAGGCAGGCAGAAACACGTAGAGTGGAGGAATGCGGTGTGGTCCGAAAGCTGTGTGTGACGTCCGTGTTGTTCATGCTTCTCGTCGGATCCTCGGCTCTCGCCCAGGTGCAGTACGGCAGTCTGGACGGCTTGGTTGGGGAAGTGGTGTTCTATTACGAATGGGCGCCAACGGAGGGACCGCCTTGGCCACGTGTGTCCATCGGCGACGGCACCGTGGCAACGGGTCGCGAGAGCCGGACGGGCATGCGATTGATCCTCGGACGCGACGGCGTCGTCGTGCGCCGGGAGGGTGAGGTCACTTACTACGCGCCGGCACGGGCGACGGTGATCGAGATGGCCCCGGTCGACTTGTCTGCCTTGGACGGGCTTCGCGCGCAGGCCCTATGGCGTTATGTCGGCGAGACCGGCCCGGAAACGCCCTCCCGACTCAACTTCAGCTACACGGTGCGGGCGGTAACGACCCGCATCCGCGCCGCTGAAGTCATTGTCACCCCCGATTATCTCGTCGTTGTATCCAGCGGCGGCGCGGTAAAGATCATCAGCCGGCTCGTCGTCGAAGATATGTCGCTCCTGTCGGTGAGCGCAGCCCAATCCCTGGCGTCTCCCCGCGACCTGAGCCAGTTTGAGAGCACTCGCCCGTTCCGGGGCCTGCAGTGGGGCGATCCGCCGGCGGTGCTCGGTGCGGTCCAAGCGGTACGCCGGGGCACCTCCGACGGCCTTTCCTACGTAACGTATATCAGGCCGTGGGAAGATCTGAACCTGGGCGCCGGCTTCAAAGCGTCGTCCATTGAGTATCTGTTTCTTGAAGACAAGTTAGCCGCCATCACCATCCATATCTCCGAGGAAGTCGACTTGGACCACGCCGTCCCGCAGTTGAAGGAAATTGCGGAGCGCTACAAAGAATCCCTGGTGCAGGAGGAATGGGACACCTCCAGACTCGACTGGGCTCGCGATTCCTATGTTCTGGATATGCACTACGTACTCCGGGACATGATTTCCGAACAGTGGTACGGCATGCGGACCGGCGGGCTCGACCAAGTGATGTGGCGACTTGGGGATCAAGGCGCGATCCTCACCCGCGAGGGCGGTCTTCTCTCCGGCCAGGGTCACCTGGTATTGGTCTTGTACGACGCGAGTGTGCTGTAGGAAGGAAACGCGCCGCGGGCGCACGCCGGGCAGGGTCTCCTTTACGGCGCGGGGGCCCTCCTGCGTGCGCACGCCGCCGCAGCGCTCAATCATCCCACGCCGCGATGCACACCTTGTGAATGCGCCACGCGCCGTGCTCGTCCCGCACCAGTTCCATGCACACGGCCTGGTGGGCGTACGCACCGCCTTCTGCCAACTCGACGCTCGTCACCCAAACGATGTGCCCACGGATCCACGCGCGGGTTGTACCGTCCAGCTTCACCTCGTCTACGGCGATGCACTCGGGCCACGGGCTGGAGGTGAGTCTGCCGGGCGCGGCGGTCGGATCATCTAGCCACTTGTTGAGGAGTTCGGGCGTTACCAGGTCGACAAAATGCTCCTCGATGTCGCGGCGCAAAACGTCCTCCGGCGCCAGGAGCGAGACGAGCTTCAGTCGCGAGCCGAACTCCCTTGCCACGGCGGCCACGGCCTTCTTCGCCGCAGCCAGGTCCGGTTCCGACGCGCAAACCCGGCCTTCTGCTCGTGCACTCAAGGCCGTGGCGACGACGAGCGTCAGCACTATCAAGAAAACCGTGACCCTTGTCCGTCGTACGAGCATCCCGTCACCTCCCCGCAAGAACGAAGCTACCCTGCTTGCCTCCGTAAATCCACGGGCACTACTTGGTAAAGTGCCGTTCGAACGTGTCGAACTCGGCGGCGCGCCGCAGGAGCAGCCACACGAGCATGACGAGCGCATAAATTCCGCCGATCAGGAAATAGTGCAGCTGCCGGTTCAGAAACGAGAGCACAAGCCCCACGAGCGCCACTGCTTCGACGATGGCACCGCGTACGGCGTAGGAAGTCATCAGGCTTTGGAGTGCCCGGCCCGCATCAAACCCCTGCTCCGCCAATCTTTCCGGTGCCGTGCGACCAGGCAGCAAGATCAGGACGGCGAGTGTGGCGATGAGCATCGCAAAAAGCATGATGAGCGTGGGGACGGTCTGTAACGTCGAAGGGAGTCCCACACTACGGGCCTCAGGAGGGAAGACTAAGAACAGGACGATGACGTACAGCGGAATGGACGACATGAACGATAAGAGGACGCGGAGCGTCGCTTGCTTCGCCTGGTGCACGTCGTCCCTTTGCCCATACTTGCCCATGGTGACCGCCTCCATTTATCCTTGTTCATTTGGTTTGCGAATTCCGGTACAGGTTTGCCGCTTGGGGAACGACCTCACTTGCCGCGCCCGATGCCGAGAAGGACGCCCCCGAGAAGAGCCAGTTTCGCCGCGGTACCCCACGAGTTCGTGCTTGCTACGAGACCTGGCTCGACGGCTCCCGGGAAAAGCTCCGGCACCGTCCAAGGTAGCCGCGCCGTTGGACGGTGCGGGTTGGGGGTGCCCACACCACCTGACGCCGTAGCCCGGAAGAACGGTCGGGGAACCGGGGGCGGGGCACCGAGGCGTGACCGGTGGGGCAGATGCCCTGCATGGCGCTACGCGGCCGGGCCGAGCGCAGCCTTGCGGCGGGTGGCTTGGGCATATGGTCAGCCCATGCAGATTCTCGGCGTCTCTACGCCGCGGCCGGGCGGGAGATGTGGCCTGCTGTGGGCCGGCAAGCCGGGTACCTGGGCGTTTTCTGTTGGAGAACGCCGGGGACGCAGCGCCGGGCGGCGGTGGGCAGCCGAATCTGCACAGGCAGGCCAGGCGGTATCGCCTGGAGGCAGTCCCCACCGCCCACGGGGCGTTCCGGCGGGCCGGAACGCAGGTCCCCTCCATGGAGCCAGGCTTCCGGTCCGAAAGCCGGCCATACCCGGCCAGGCCTACACGTTCACGGTCTGACAGACCCGCCGGAGCCGGCTCCCGCTCCGGGAGCCCCGGCCACTCCATGCAGATTCCGCCTCATTCTCCGCTTCAGCCGGCGCCGCAGTGCCCTCCGTTGACAACGGCCACGCCACCTACCTGGCCGTTTAGCCAGGCTGAACACGGCTCACCCGAGCGCCGCCGGAGCTTCGCAGCCGAATCTGCACAGGCAGGCCAGGCGGTATCGCCTGGAGGCGGTCCCCACCGCCCACGGGGCGTTCCGGCGGGCCGGAACGCAGGTCCCCTCCATGGAGCCAGGCTTCCGGTCCGGAAGCCGGCCACACGCGGCGAGGCCTACACGTTCACGGTCCGACAGACCCGCCGGAGCCGGCTCCCGCTCCGGGAGCCCCGGCCACTCCATGCAGATTCCGCCTCATTCTCCGCTTCAGCCGGCCCTGCAGTGCCCGCCGTTGACAACGGCCACGCCACCTACCTGGCCGTTTAGCCAGGCTGGACACGGCTCACCCGAGCGCCGCCGGAGCTTCGCACCCGAA
>JAAYLA010000232.1 GCA_012522135.1 Bacillota bacterium
GAGTCCGAGGCCGCTGCGATGCGCCTTTTCTCTTCGCCCCTCATCGACGGAAAAGGCGCGGTCATGCTCTACGCCTCGATCCGCAGCGAGGTGGATACGGGGCCTTTCATACGGCTTGCACGGGAGCGGGGGATGCGCCTCGCACTGCCCCGGGTGGTGCGCGGTGAGCGAAAGATGGAGGCCGTTTGGGTGCAAGGTCGGGACGATCTGGCGCCCGGGGCGATGGGCATCCTGGAGCCCCGGCCCCATTTGCCGGCGGCGGACCCGGAGGAGCTGGAGCTTGTAATCGTGCCCGGCCTCGGGTTCGACCGGCAAGGATACCGGCTCGGCTACGGTGCGGGCTATTACGACAAGTTTTTGGCCGGCGTGCCCGGGGCCGTCTGGGTCGGCCTCACTTATGAAGCGTGCCTGGTAGACTCGCTGCCGCACGAGGACCACGACCTGCCCGTCCATTACATTTTGACGGGAGCGCGCCTTGCGGCCGTCCGGCCCGGCCCGAGCGCATTTCCGGTTGGAGAGTCGTTTGGATGACCAACGGAGATCACTACTACTCACCCTCGCCGCGGGCGAAACATGATCCCGGTGAGGTGACGCTCAAGGTCGCCGGCCGCGTGCTCACCCTGCGCACCGATAGCGGCGTCTTCTCAAAAGAGCGGGTCGATCGGGGCACACGCCTTTTGGTCGAAGCCATGGAACGGGGCAGCGTACCGCTCCCCCACCGGGGTGCCCTTTTGGATCTCGGCTGCGGCTACGGGCCATTGGGTCTCGCGATGGCCGTGCTGCGCCCGGAGGCCGACGTCTTTATGGTTGACGTCAACGAGCGCGCGGCAGACCTCGCCCGGGCCAATGCCGAGCGCCATGGCCTGAGCCGGGTGCACGTGGTGCAAGGCGAAGGCCTGGCACCGCTGCGGGGCATGGCGTTCCATGCCGTTGTGTCGAACCCGCCGCTGCGCACGGGAAAGAAAAACGTCCACGCTTTATTGGAAGAGGCGTTCGCGGCCCTGGTGCCCGGAGGGGTGTTGGCCGTCGTGATCCGGACGCAGCAAGGTGCTCGCAGCTTGGAACGGTTTTTGCAAGGGTTGGCCGGCCGGGTCGAGGAGGCGGAGAAGGGCGGCGGTTTTCGGGTGTACGTGGCGTTTCGCGCGTAGCCCTTGTTCCGCATGAAGCCCTCGCCCTCTGCATAGGAGTGAGGCGGGGGCTGAGCGGTGTCATGCAAGGACGGATATGGATTGCAGCCGTCAGGGCGAGGCCCGCGGCATGGATTTTTCTTGCCGTATTCCTCGTGCTCGGCTGGAAAGTCGTTCACGCGCGGCTCAGAGCGGTACCGGTCGCGCTGGTCCAATCGGCGGCCGGTCGGGTGGTGGTCATCGATCCCGGCCATGGGGGCGCGGATCCCGGTGCCGTAGCGGCGAGCGGCCTATTGGAGAAGGACGTGACGCTGGCGATCGCGTTGCATCTGGAGCGGCTCCTCCAGGGTGCGGGCGTCCACGTGGTATTGACCCGACGCGACGACACCGACCTGGCCGATCCGCACGCTGCCGTCCGCAAGACGCAAGACCTGACAAGGCGCGTGGCCGTGGCGCGGGGCGGGGCCGATTTGTTTGTGAGCTTGCACGCGAACAGCTCGCCAAGCCCTCTTTGGTCGGGTGCCCAGACTTTCTATTCTCCGGGCCGGGCTCCGGACCGGCGGCTAGCCGAGCGGATTCAAGCGCGGCTCGTCTCGCTGCTCGGGCCCAACCGGCGACGGGCGGCCGCCGCCGACTATTACGTACTGCGCGAATCGCCGGTTCCGGCCGCTCTGGTCGAAGTCGGGTTCCTCTCCCACCCGGAGGAGAGTGCCCGTCTCGGATCCCCGGCCTACCAACGGCGCGTGGCGGAAGCCATATACCTCGGTATTCTCGACTATTTCAGCGAGTGAGGGGCAGGCGGCGAAAAAAGGCCGTCGCACCGTTGCATTTTTATACACCTGCGGGTTATAATCATGTCATCCTGTCCGGGTCCCACCCCCTACCGGCCGGTACCATACCGAGCCGGGCATTGTTTTGGGAGGTCTTGCACGTGATCAAGGTAGGTATCGTCGGAGCCAGCGGTTATACAGGCGGAGAGTTGATGCGCATCTTGTTCGGGCATCCCAGCGCGTCCATCGTCTATGTAGGGTCCCGCAGTTTGGCGGGGCAACGGGTGCGCGATGTGCTACCGGCCGTGCCCCCGTGGTGCGACCTGGAGTTCGAAGAGCCGGATCCCGACCGGATGGCCGAACGCTGTGACGTTATCTTTACGGCCACGCCGCGGGGCGCCGCGGTGCCGTATGCCGAGGCAGCGGTAAGGGCAGGAAAGGTGCTCATCGACATCGGGACCGACTTTCGCTTTCGCGACGTAGCGGTTTACGAAGCCTGGTACGGCCTACGGCACGCCGCACCTGAGCTGAGCCGCCGGGCGGTCTATGGCCTGCCCGAGCTTTTCCGGGAGCGGATCCGGGAAAGCCGCATCGTCGGCAATCCGGGCTGTTATCCGACCAGCGTCTTGCTCGGCCTCGCGCCTTTGGTGAAGAACGAGCGCATTCACCTCGACAAGATCAGCATCATTTCGTACTCGGGCATCTCGGGAGCCGGCGCCACGCCCAAGCCGACGTCGCACCTGCCGGAGGCGGCGGAGAATCTCCAGCCCTACGGCGTGGCCGGTCACAGGCATACGCCCGAGATCGAGCAAGGACTTCAGCTTTTGCGCGGCGAGCCGCCGGAATCCGAGCCCGTGCCCATCTCCTTCACGCCCCACCTGGCCCCGATGAGCCGGGGCATTTTGTCGACCATGGCGCTCTATCCGGCAGGAGAAGAGACGCAGGAACAGCTGCAAGCCCTGTACGAGGATTTTTACCGCGGCGAGCCTTTCGTCCGTATTCTCGGAGCGGACCGGCTTCCCCAGACGAAGCCGCTGCGGGGCACGAACTTCTGCGACATCGCCGTACGGTGGGACGCCCGGGCCCGGCGCATCATCGTGATGTCGGCTATCGACAACTTGGGAAAGGGCGCGGCAGGTCAAGCGGTCCAGAACATGAATATCTTGTTCAACTTGCCCGAAACGACCGGGCTGGAACTTGCAGGCCTTTATCCGTAGACCATTTCGGCCCCGGCAGACGGTGGTGCGGGAACCGCAGCCTGCCCGGGCACGTCAAGAAATAAGGATGTGACAGGGGATGAAGTCAGCGGAACATCTTGCCGGCCATTATCTCACTACCGATAGGGGAGTGACGGCACCCCGGGGCTTTTTGGCCGCGGGCGTGCACGCCGGTCTGAAACGCAAGCGCAAGGACGTGGCGCTCATCGTCTCGCAGACGCCTGCGGTAGCCGCCGGAACTTTCACCACGAATCAGGTGAAGGCCGCGCCCGTGGTCCTGTCCGCCGAGCATCTGAAGGCGGGACAAGCACGAGCTATCGTGGCCAACAGCGGCAACGCGAACGCGTGCAACGGTGAGCGAGGCTATGCCGATGCGCGGCGCATGGCGGAATACACGGCGGAGCTGCTCGGCATCCGGACGGAAGAAGTTTTGGTGGCGTCAACCGGCGTGATCGGGCTGCCTCTGCCCATGGACAAAGTAGAGGCCGGGATTCGGTCCGCATGCCAAGCACTTTCGCCGAGTGGGGGCGACGACGCGGCGGAGGCGATTTTGACCACGGATACCCGGACCAAACAGGCGGCGGTTGAGTTTGACGTCGACGGCGTACCCGTGCGCATCGGCGGGATGGCAAAAGGCTCCGGCATGATTCACCCGAATATGGCCACCATGCTGGCCTTCCTCACGACCGACGCGGCAGCAGATCCGGTGTTCCTGCAGGAGGCTTTGACCCGGGCCGTAGACGAGACGTTCAACATGATTTCCGTCGACGGCGATACCAGTACGAACGACATGGTCTTGATGCTTGCCAACGGGCAGGCGGACAATCCAACCGTAATGTCGGGTTCGCCCGCGGCCGAGCGTTTTTCCGCAGCGTTGCGCGCCCTTTGTCTCTACTTGGCCAAGGAGATTGTGCGGGACGGAGAAGGCGCCACCAAGCTGGTCGAGATCGCGGTGTGCGGCGCTCCTTCGACCGCCGCAGCCCGCACGATCGCGCGCAGCATCTCGGCCTCCAACCTGGTGAAGACGGCCATCTTCGGGCAGGACGCCAACTGGGGCCGCATCCTGGCCGCCGCGGGTTATGCCGGGGTGCCGTTTGAGCCGGAGAAGGTCACTATTTATCTGGGCGATGTACGGGTCGCCGAGCGGGGCAGCGCGCTGGCCTTTGACGAGGAGGCTGCGGCGCGGGCGCTCGGAGAAAAGGAAGTGCGCATTACGGTCGACCTCGGAGCCGGCGACTATGCGGCTACGGCGTGGACCTGCGACATGACCTACGATTACGTGAAGATTAACGCGAGTTATAGAACCTAGTGGACCAAGGAGGCCCAGCCATGTCCGAAGCACAGGTCAACGGGCTGATCGAAAAGGCGCACACGCTGATCGAAGCCTTGCCTTACATCCGTACGTTTTTCGGCAAGACCTTCGTCATCAAGTACGGAGGCAACGCCATGATCTCGCCCGAACTGAAGAAAGCCGTCATGCTGGACGTGATCTTGCTGAAGTACGTAGGACTGAATCCGGTGTTGGTCCACGGCGGCGGACCCGAGATCAACGAGATGATGCGGCGAGTCGGCAAGGAACCCGAGTTTGCCGGCGGTCTGCGCGTGACGGACGCCGAGACCATGGAAATTGTCCAGATGGTGCTCGTGGGGAAGGTCAATCAAGAGATCGTCAGCCTGATCAACCAATATGGTGGTAAGGCGGTCGGTCTTTCGGGCAAGGACGGCAATCTGATCGTCGCACGCAGACGGCCTCCGCAGAAGGTGCAGGCGGACGGCGAGACCAGCGTCGTCGATTTGGGCTACGTCGGCGACGTCGAGAGCGTCAACCCCGAGATTATCCAGATTTTGAGCCAGGAAGGTTACATCCCGGTCATCTCGTCGATCGGCGTGGGTCTCGACGGGGAGAGCTACAACATCAATGCGGACGTCGTCGCGGGCGAGATCGCGGCGGCCCTCAAAGCGGACAAGCTCATCATGCTGACCGACGTGGAAGGCATTTTCGCGGATCCGTCCGATCCGGGCTCCCTCATTTCGACGCTGGAGACCGAGGCGGCCCGGTCCCTGATCGCCCAAGGCGTGATCAGCCGCGGCATGATCCCGAAGGTCGAGGCGTGCATCAAAGCGGTCGAGAGCGGCGTGACCCGTACGCATATCATCGACGGCAGGCGTATCCATTCGATCTTGCTCGAGATTTTCACGGACAAGGGCATCGGTACGATGGTCGTTGCGTAGGAAGGAAGTGGCGGAAAAAGATGTCCAAGACCGATCAGGTGGCGGCCCTCACCGCGCAACACGTCATGAACACCTATGGCCGGCTCCCTCTGGCGATCGTGAAAGGAGAGGGAACCCGCGTCTGGGATGCGGACGGCAATGAGTATCTCGATTTCGTTACGGGTATCGCGGTGAACAGCCTAGGCCATCGCCATCCCCGGGTGGTCGAGGCGATCAAGAAGGCGGCCGACACCCTGCTGCACTGCTCGAACCTGTATCACATCGAACCTCAGGCGCGTCTGGCCAAGGCCTTGTGCGAACTGAGCGGCCTCGGTCGCGCCTTTTTCTGCAACAGCGGCGCCGAGGCGAACGAGGCGGCCATCAAGCTTGCACGGCGTTTTGCCAAACTGCACGTGGATCCCGAACGCTACGAGATCATTACGGCTCTGGGCTCGTTTCACGGACGCACTTTGGCGACCGTGACGGCGACCGGCCAGCCGAAGTACCAGAAGGGATTCGAACCGCTGCCCGCCGGTTTCGTGTACGTCCCGCTCAACGACGTCGCGGCGCTCGAGGAGGCCGTCACGCCCCGCACGTGCGCCATCATGCTCGAGCCGATCCAGGGGGAAGGCGGGGTCCATCCGTGCACGGCCGAGTACGTGCAGGCGGCCCGACGCTTGTGCGACGAACATGGTCTGTTGCTCATCTTTGACGAGGTGCAGACGGGCCTCGGGCGCACCGGCAAGCTTTTCGGTTTTCAGCATTACGACGTGCAGCCCGATATCATCACGCTAGCCAAGGCCCTGGGAGGAGGCGTGCCGATCGGTGCCATGCTCGCCACGGAACGGGTGGCCCAAGGTTTCGAGCCCGGATCCCACGCCTCGACTTTCGGCGGCAACCCTCTCGCTACCGGTGTCGCCCTGGAGGTATTGCGAGTCCTGGTCGAGGAGCGACTTCCCGAACGCGCCGAACACATGGGCAGGTTGCTCGTATCGCGGCTCGAGGCGCTGGCACTGAAATACCCGGAAGCTCTGGGCGGCACCCGGGGCCGGGGCCTCATGATCGGCGTAGAACTCAAACTGGACGGCACAGAGCTCTTGCGGGAGGCCATGAACCGGGGCCTGTTAATCAACGTGGTGGGCACAAACGTCATGCGCCTGCTCCCCCCGCTAACCGTCACCGAGCAGGAGATCGATCGGGCGGTCCGTATTCTGGATGAGAGCCTGCTGCACCTGGTGCGGCGGGCTGCAAGCGGCAACTAGGGAGTGTGCATGTATGCCCAAAATAGCCGGGCTAAGGCGCGTGATGGTCATCGGCTCGGGTCCCATCGTGATCGGACAGGCTGCCGAGTTCGACTACGCCGGAACCCAAGCCTGCAAAGCGTTGCGGGAGGAAGGACTCGAGGTGGTGCTCGTCAACTCCAATCCCGCGACGATCATGACCGATCCCGACGTGGCCGACGCCGTTTATCTGGATCCATTGACGCCCCACTTTCTCACCCGCATTATCGAGAAAGAACGTCCCGACGGTTTGCTTCCCACCCTCGGGGGCCAGACGGGTCTGAACATGGCGGTCGCGCTCGCGTCCGCCGGGGTACTGAAGCGCTGCGGCGTACGGCTCTTAGGTACCCCCCTGGAGGCTATTGAAAGGGCGGAAGACCGGGAGCTTTTCAAGAAGACGATGCAAGAGATCGGCCAGCCGGTTCCCGAGAGCACGATCGCGGCGAACCTGGCCGAAGCCCTGGACTTCGCACGCACGATCGGTTTTCCTATCATCGTGCGGCCTGCTTTCACTTTGGGCGGATCCGGCGGCGGTATCGCGGAACGAGAGGAGGAGCTGCGCGACATCGTGGAGCGGGGGATCAAGGGCTCGCCCATCCACCAGGTGCTCCTCGAACGCAGCGTGGCCGGCTGGAAAGAGATCGAGTTTGAAGTGGTGCGCGACGCCGCGGACCGGGCCCTCATCGTGTGTGCGATGGAGAACGTCGATCCGATCGGCATCCACACGGGCGATTCCATCGTGGTGGCGCCAACCCAAACCTTGAGCGACGCCGCTTACGCGAGGCTGAGACGGGCGGCCTTGGCCATCATCCGGGCACTGCGCATCGAGGGCGGCTGCAACGTTCAGTTCGCCCTCTCACCCGACGAATCGGAG
The DNA here is from genome assembly GCA_012522135.1 of Bacillota bacterium. GTDB lineage: Bacteria > Bacillota > Limnochordia > DTU080 > JAAYLA01 > JAAYLA01. The sequence continues at coordinate 7,480 of JAAYLA010000232.1, forward strand.
TACTACGTGATCGAAGTGAACCCCCGTGTAAGCCGATCAAGTGCCCTGGCGTCGAAGGCTACGGGTTACCCGATTGCCCGGGTCGCCGCGAAGATCGCCGTCGGCCTACATCTCAACGAAATCGGCGGAAGCGAGGGCGGGTCCGGTGCCGATACGGAGCCCGTCCTCGATTACTGCGCGGTCAAGTTTCCGCGGTGGCCTTTCGACAAGTTCGCCACCGCCAACCGGCAACTGGGTACCCAGATGAAGGCGACGGGGGAAGTGCTCGCCCTCGACCGCACGTTTGAAGGTGCCCTCCAGAAGGCGGTGCGCTCCCTCGAGATCGGCCTGGACGGTTTGCACTTGCCCGAGCTCGACACATTGTCCCCGGCTGAATTGGAGCAAAAAATCGGCCGGGCCGACGACGAGCGCATTTTTGCTGTGGCGGAAGCATTTCGCCGGGGAATGTCGGTGCAGCGCGTGCACGAGCTGACGCGCATCACGCCGTGGTTCTTGGAAGGTATCGCCCGCATCGTCGAGGCCGAGCGGCGCTTGGCGGAGCGGGTGCGTCGCGTGCCTTGGACCGACTGGGGCGAGGCCGAGGTCCCGCTCGTCCGCCAGGCGAAGGAGCTCGGATTTTCCGACAGCCGCCTCGGCCGCCTGTTAGGAGTTGATCCGGCCTGCGTGCGGGCGTGGCGCAAGGCCCGGGGGATCGTGCCGCGCTACGGTAAAGTGCGGACTTACGCCACGGACGGCAAGGGAGCGGCACCGTACTATTACTCGACATACGCACCGGGGGAGGACGAACCGGCTTCGGAGCGCCCGAACAAAGTGATCGTGCTCGGGTCCGGACCGATCCGCATCGGGCAGGGGATCGAATTCGACTACTGTTCGGTCCATTCGGTGTGGGCCTTGCAGCAAGCGGGCTACGAAGCGATCATCATCAACAACAATCCGGAGACGGTCAGTACCGACTTCGACACATCGGACAAGCTGTACTTCGAGCCCCTTACGCTGGAAGACGTGCTCAACGTTGTGGAAAGGGAGCAGCCCTTAGGCGTCGTCGTCCAGTTCGGCGGCCAGACGGCGATCAATTTAGCGGGCCCCCTCCACGAAGCGGGCGTACCGATCTTGGGCACTTCGGTAGAATCCATCGATTTGGCCGAGGACCGGGACCGCTTCGAACAGCTGCTGCGCAGCCTCGGCATCCCGCAGACGGAGGGCAGGGCGACCACGTCCTTCGCCGAAGCCATGGGGGTGGCGCTGAAAATCGGCTTTCCCCTGGTCGTCCGTCCCTCGTACGTGCTTGGGGGACGAGCCATGGAAATCGTCCACGGCGAGGAAGAGCTGTTCGAATACATGAAAACGGCGGTGAAGGTCAGTCCGGACCATCCCGTACTTGTCGACAAGTACTTACCCGGACGGGAGATCGAGGTAGATGCCGTGTGCGATGGAAGGCGGGTGTTGATCCCCGGTGTCATGGAGCACATCGAACGGGCCGGCGTACACAGTGGCGACTCGTACGCGATCTTTCCCGCCGGATCGCTGACGCCGGAGCAGTTGGAGACCGTCGCGCAGTACACCGAGC
>JAAYLA010000233.1 GCA_012522135.1 Bacillota bacterium
ACAGGATACCGGTCGGTTGTCACCCAGCCTCCGTCCGGCGCCGTAAACGCATGGGTAATGATGATTACCTTGTGATCGGCATGGGCAGCAAGTACCTCGTCGGCCCAACTGAGCACTTCATCCCGGGGTCCCCACTCCAACGACAGGACTAAGTACTTCTCCCCACCGAACGTGAAGATCGAGTAGCTATTCTCGAGCCGCCCGGGGGTGAACGTACCACCCAGGTTTGAGTGGGCACGTGCATTGTCGATGGTGAAGAATTGGTTGATCAGCGATCCGTCGCGATCAAAAAGGCTCCGTTCAGGCGTGAACGCGACGCGCACATCGTGATTTCCTACGGCCAGCACGTAAGGAACCACCCCATCGAGTGCATGGAGACTGTTCGCCGCGCGCTGCCATTGGATGACCTCGTTGTTGTCGACGATGTCTCCCACATGGAGAACGGCGCCGATATTCAACGCCTCGGCATTGGCAGCAATCCATTCAGCCTGGCGTGTCAAGATTTCGGGGTAGGCCTTAGGGTAGTTTTGCGTGTCGGGTAGGACAGCAATGGTAAAGGGCAGCGTATCGAGATTCTGAGCGGCCTGGTACGTTGAAAAAAGCCGCTCGGATGTATTCGAAATCTGGACGGGTACTGGATGGTCAATATCAACCCGAGGCTGGAGCGCAACACGCCATAGACCAGGCTGCTCGGGTTGTGGGAACGGGATTCGGAATGGAATCTCCCACTCCGGATCCGACAAATCGAATGTGCCATCCAAAACAGAGATGCGAAGTGACTGCACTTCCCTATATCGACGCATGCCAAAATCCCACTCAAGCCGCGTCAGGACAGCCTCCACGATGAGGTCGGCGTGGAGACGGCCTGCGTCAGTAACAAACCTCACGCTACCTTGCAGCACCTTGGCGTTTGCATCTACCTGTAGTGTCGAAACGACTGCTGTGACCGACCCGACGGTGAGTTCTACGCTATCGGTTAGCCACACGTCTTCCGTAGGTGAAACGTAGCGCATTTGCAATTGGGACGTCCCCCAAGGCAGATCGGACGCGGGTAAGTCCACCACGGTCGCAGTGGTGTCTTCATTCTGAGCGATCAGGGTGACCGTCCCATCGACACCTTCTGAATAAACCTCAAAGCGCCCACCAACTGCACTAGTGCCAGGGATCAAGAGACTGACCCGTTCATCTGAGGCAAACCGCTGCACCTGTAAGACTGAACCGTCCTCCCTGCGGGTTCCCACAGTCAACCGGCTTCCCACTGGAACGTAGACCGGAGCGGAGGCAACATGTACGAACGTGACCAGTTCCGACAAAGTGCGGTCGAGCTCATCAACCGCGTCCAAAGCCGCATCCCCGGCCGGGCCCTTAACCTTCACACCGGCAATGGGATAATACACGTCCTGAGGAGGAGCGAGTTGCACCTCGCCCTCATAGACGCTCTGTCCGTTCGTCAGATCTACAACGGAGACCGCAAGCGTGTCCGCATCTGCATTGTAGCTGAGGTAGGTCTCGTACGTGTGACCTGCAACCGGCGGTGCGTTGCTCAGCGTGATCTCCGCGACACGTTGATCTCCTCTGATGAGCAACCCCTTGTCGCTGCGCAGTTTCAGCGTCCACCGAGGTCCGAACCAGCTGGCCGTTCCACTCGGTGCCCACTCAAGCGCCACATCCACAGTCCCTCCATCAGCTTCGGAGCCAAGTCCGGCCAGATAGACGGAGTCCATCACGGGCGAGCTGACGTTGTGCAGCTGGACCTGGGTTCTCTGGGTGATATCGCTGCCCCCCGCTTCCACGCCCTCATACAGACGCAACCACCCGGACTCCGTCGGGACGTAACGATCGAGCACTGTGCCATCAAACAGTGCCGCCAGCTCGTCGGTCACCTCGGCAGTCAGTGCAGGTTGGGCGAACATTGCACCTACTGTTAGAAGCAGCGCGATTGAACGGATGAGTCTACGGAAACGGGCAGGCATCAAGCATCATCCTTGCATGATGATTTGTATCGGTAACATGGGACGCCTGCACCCGCCCTTGTACGTTGCCCTGGTACGAACGGATGCAGGCGTCCAGTGATCTGAAGGGGCGGTTTATGTCTACTCGCCCAAGGTAGCTTGAGTATGTTCGATAATGCGGATGGCCCCTTCACGTGGAGCAATCTCGCCGCGTGCCACCTGTGCTAAGACCTGATTCCAGCCCCGGTTCAAGTCGTCGTAATACGGCCCTACACCAGGCTCCATGGATACAGCACCGGCCATCGCTTCGACCACAGCCTCTGGCCACGATACCATGGTCCCGAGGTAGTCACGGTACGACGTGGTCATGTCGTCAAGGCCCGGTGGAGTCCCCCGGATCTTCCAGTGGCCGCTTTCCATAGCATACCAGCGGGCGAACTTGTACGCCTCTTCTGGGTGCTGAGTGATCGACGAGACTGAGATGGGAACGCCTCCGACCAGTGTGAATAAGCCTGCGGGACCAGCCGGCGGTGGAGCGATCTCCAAGCGGAACGACGACGCGATGCGGTTGTAGTGAGACGGCACGTCGGAGATCCATGAGAAGTAGACCGCCTCGGTACCTGCGACCAGGCCCGAAGACTCACCTGGCAGGGGCGTGATTCTGTGCTCGTGTGCCAAAGACGCCCAGAACTCAAGCCCACGCTCTAGAGCGCCGACGTCCGTGAAGGGCTTACCGTCCGGCGTAAGCACATCGGCACCAAAGCCACGGACCTTGATGTACCAGTCGGCAGGACGCGTCCCAAGCCCCGCATGCATGAACACATCACGCCGCCCGTCGCCATCGATGTCCCTCGTGATCCGCTTCCCATAGTCGACAAAGATATCCCACGTCCAGTCGCCGCGCTGTGCCAGATCTTTCGGTTCAGCCAGGCCGGCCTGCTCGAACAAGTCAGCATTGTACGCAGCCACAATAGGACCGCCCCAGATAGGAAAGCCGTAAACCTGGTTCCGGTAGGTGCCCGACACCAGCTCCACAATGTTGCCCAAAAACTCAGGTGACTCCTGGGAGAGCCACGGATCGATCGGCTGCACAATGCCTCGCTCGACGAAGATAGGCAGGTAAATACGGGAAATCGCCATGATATCGGGCGTTACCCCGCCGGCAGCCATGGTGTACAGACGGTCGTGGTATCCGTTCCATCCTTGGTAGATGAGTTCGATGTTCACGTGGGGATTTTCGTCCATGTAACGTTGAATCAGTTCCCGTTGCGCGTCCGGCTCGCCTGGGTTCCCTCCGATCCACATTGCGAAGACCAGGTTGACTTGTTCCGTAGCGGCGTGTGCCGGAACAACAGCCATCAGCAGCAATACCGTTACGATGAGCAACGCTGTGCTTTTTCGTCGGATCATGTCCACTCCTCCCATCTCTAGTCAGATCCCCAGTACGCCTCCACGTGTCCCAAGGCCTTGGAACTCCACGCAGACCGAGCGATAGCGATACTGGAGCGGCGGGGACCTACTGGCCGATGTGTTCTCTATATTGGCACGGACTACCTGTTACGAAACATAGATGGGCCAATTGGGTGTATTCTGATTTCCGGGGGGGCCAGCTCCATACGGATATTGTTGGCTGCACACAATCACTTTAGAATTCTCACCAAGGATCGTTTCGAAAGAGGGAGGAATCCCTGAAAGCTTGGGGAATAAAATGTCGTTTGCCAAAATTATACCGAAAGGAGGTGCGCACATGAGGTCGAGACTTGGTCTTGTGTTGTTTGTGTTTGGCCTTGCCATCGTAGCCTCAGGCTGTCTCTCGCTCCAGGGAGCCGACAAAACGACAGCCGAGGTAGAAGCAATTGCCAAGAAGCTCGGCGAACTCATCGGCGAAAATGATGCGGAAGGCATTGCCGACCTACTCGTCTTTCCCGCCACCCTTATGTACTACGACGATGCGTACACCTTCACAAGCAGGCAGGAGTTCATCGCGCTGACCGAATTTTCTTATCCCGATGGAACCCTGCACAAGCATGAAGTGTCCGTGCCGCACATCCTAGCACACGAAAACTACGCCTCGACGATCGTGAGGATGGTCTCAGACTGGAGCGATCCTTGGGACGAGTGGAGAGAGATTGTTCTGTTAGAGGTAAAGCTGGTCCGTGTGGGCAAGGACTGGAAGATCAACATCGTTCAGATTGCGTCACTCGAGTATTTCTGGCTAGACTCTGTTGACGATGTCGACTGAGCGGGGGTCTACGCCGTTTCGGGCGACACGACCTGATACCGACGGGCGTGTGAAGGGCAAGTCACATGGACAAGCCCGACCAAAAATTTAAGCCGCATAGGGGTGCGTCGGTTTATCGCCCTCTGCGCGGCTTTTTCATTACCTCTCCCTGGCGCAGCCTGTTACATGTCCACACGAGCCCCGTCTGGGGCCGGCACCGGCCCGTGGAGCAACGGGTCATCGTATGCC
>JAAYLA010000234.1 GCA_012522135.1 Bacillota bacterium
GGGCATAGGCAAGCGGTCACATATCCCTATAGCGGAGCACGACTCGAGACAGTAGGAGGGATGTAGCATGAGGAAGTTACGCCTGCCGGTTCTTCTGCTCACAGTCGCCCTCGCCCTTGGCCTGGCCGCACACGTCGGCTCGGCGCAAGAAGTTGTCATCCGCATGTACGGCGGCTATCCGTTCCGCACCGACGGCGAAATGGGCCCTGCCGAGGTGCTCGACATGTACCTGCGTGAGTACGAGCGCCTCAATCCCCACGTGCGGGTGGAGAACTTGGGCCGCAACTTGAACGTCGACCAACTAATCAACCTCTACATTACCGATCAAATGCCCGACATTATCGAAATCGACGTGAAGTTCCTGGCCGACTTCTACCGGGTGGGCATGCTCGCACCGGTACCGGACGATTTTGCCGCGAAGATGCGAGAAAACCTCTTCCCGTCGTCGGTCGCGTTCATCACTTTGGCCGGCCGCATGATCGGAGTGCCCCTCGAGAACATGGTGACCGGTCTTTGGTACAGCCGCGACGCGCTCGAGGATGCCGGCGTGGCCGAGCCGCCCAAGACGCTGCGCGAATTTGAAGACATGGGCCGCAAGCTGACGAAGCGGGCACCCGACGGCAGCGTGGAGTTGCCCGCGGTCATCCATTCGCAAGGAGAGTGGGCGGTCAACCATATCGCCCTGGCCATGGTCTCGGCGGAAGGCGGACGGATTTACGACGAGCTGGGCCGGCTCGACTTGGACGAATCCGTGCTGCACCAAGTCCTCGAACGCATGGTCACGTGGATGCGGCCGAACTCCTTTTTCGCGGTCGATGGGTTCAAACGCGAATTTGACTACGGTCTCGTGCCGTTCGGGGTCGGCTACCCGTGGTGGATCCAAGGCTACGACCTGTACTATCCCGGCGACGACTACACGCAGAACTTCGGCGTGACGCTCTTTCCCGCGGGGCGAGACTACGGCGCGTTTATGTATGCCCACGGTTACGGCGTCAACGCGAACAGCGAGCATCTGGACGAAGTTTGGAAGCTGCTCGAGTGGCTAGCGCTGGAAGAGATCGACGGCATCACTCCGATCGGGCACATGATGGCGGCGCAAGGTTCCCTTCCGAACCGGCCGCAAGACATCTTGGCCGATCCGTACGCCGACTACCGGGAGATGTACATGGGCTTTATCGCAAACTTGGACTACGCCCGGAACACGCCCGACTGGGAGCGCGTGAACTTGGGCGGCGCCGTGCTGCGTGTGATCAACGGCGAGACCCATCCCGTCGAGGCCATTGCCGATGCGATTCGCGAGGCGGAAGCGGCCACCCGTGCACACGAAGAATGGCTCGCGTCGCAGCAGTTGAACTAGGGCAAGGAGGGGAAAAAGGTGAGGCAAAGACTCTGGTTTCTCGTCGGCATCGTACTGGCGCTCCTGGCTTTCCCCGGTATAACGTTGGCGGCGGAATATTTCAGCGTGGTGGTGCTGCCCGATACGCAGGTGTATTCGAAGTCGCATCCAGAAATTTTCAAAGCCCAAACCGAGTGGATCGTGCGGAA
>JAAYLA010000235.1 GCA_012522135.1 Bacillota bacterium
ATTGCACGCGAAGACCCCCGCCGTCTCCGTCGTCTTCCGCCACGTCGATTAATTGATGGGCGTAAAAGGCGTCGGGTAGCCGAGCGCTAAAGGGAAGGAGTCCGCCGTCCACCTGGGCCAGCGTTCCGGCCGAGCAAAGGAGCAACACGGAGACGAAGGAGAGGGCGGCAAAGCCGCGTCGGAGCATACGTTTCACCTCCCCCTTAATGATCCGCCGGCACGACGATGTAACCGAGCGAGAGCGGATCGGGATACGGCGAACCGGCCGGACGAACGAGCATGTAGACAGTTTGTGCCTCCGGCGGCGCGGCAGGGGGCGAAAGCGCGCCGGGCCCGAGTTTTGCCGCCAGGATGAGCATGACGGCCAGCGCCGCGGCGGCCAGGGACCCGGCCCATTTCCGTCTTTGCCGGCCCGGGGACCGGATCGCCTGCATAATCTTTTCCGCAGGTACATCGGGCACCTCATCCGCCGCCCGGCGAAGTAGGGTAGCGATGCGTTTTTCGTCCATCCTCGGTCACCTCTTTCTCCTCGAACACGTCGTCATATTGCAGCGCTTCCCGCAACCTCGAGAGCGCTTTCGCAAGTCTGGATTTGGCCGTGCCTAAAGGGATGCCCAACAGGTTCGCGGCCTGTTTCAAAGTGAGGTCGTTGACGTAATGGAGCGTGAGGATCTCCCGGTCCCGGTAGCGCAGCTGGGCCATAGCGCGGAGGACGTCTTGCAATACAGCCCCTTCGTCGGAGGCGAATTGCGGCTCGACTGCCCTGTCGTATCTTTCGGACCAAGGCAAGGTTACGAAGCGCCGCCTCAGGTACGAGCGGCTGGCGTTGAGGGCGATGGTGAGCAGCCAGTTGCGAAAAGGCTTCGTCGTATCGAAGGTGCGCAAAGACCGAAAGGCGCGCAGAAACGTCTCTTGCACCAAATCCTCGATTACGTCGGCATCGGATACGGTGAAAAGAACGGTGCGGGTCACGTCGCGCCGGTACTTCAGCACAAGCAGCTCGAACGCATCCTCATCGCCCTGCGCGGCCCTTGCGATCACCCGGGCCTCGTCCACCGGTACGTCCTCCCTCCGGCTCGATCTCTGCCCCTTGTTGAATTTCCCTTTCACCGTGTAGTACCTGGCAGGAACGGAAAGGGTTCGCGTTCGGTTGCCGGGGACTATCAGCCGGAGCTCTCCGGTTACAGGGAGTATCGCCCGCTCTGTTGAAGTAGACCATCACACATTTTCCGGGGGCTGCCATGAAGCGGAACCACTCGATGAAACAGTATGAGCTTCCCTTTTTCGAAGCGCTCGCAGGTTACCGGGAAAGCGGCGTCGTTCCCTTCCACACGCCCGGCCACAAGCAGGGACGGGGCATCCATCACGCGCTCCGGGACAAGCTCGAAGGCGCTGCGCAACTGGACGTCTCGGACGTCGTGGCCTCGCAGCGGTTCGGCGACTCGTGGACCCGGGCGCTGCGGGCCGCGGAGGAGCTGGCGGCCGAGGCGTTCGGGGCGAGGCGCACTTACTTTGTCGTCAACGGGACGAGCGGTGCCATCCACACCATGCTGCTCGCAGCGCGCACCCTCGGGTACGAAGAAGTCGTGCTGCCCCGGGAGTCGCACATTTCCGTGTTCGCCGGTCTCGTATTGTCGGGCCTGCGGCCGCGGTACGTCACCGGAAAGCGGTTGTCCGGCTGGTACCTGAATGCGCCTCCCGAGCCTGCCGCTTACGAGGTCGCTTCCGCTAATAAAGAGGTTTACTTGGCGACCCGGCCTTCGTACTACGGCATCGCGCAGCCGCTCGGCGCCCTGGCGGACCGGGCCCACCGGCGCGGCGGTTTGCTCTTGGTAGACGAAGCCCACGGGGCCCACTTCGGCTTTCACCCCCACTTGCCCCGTCCGGCCTTGCAATGCGGTGCGGACTTGGTCGCCCAGAGCACGCACAAAGTTCTGGGGGCCTTCACGCAAAGTTCTATGCTCCACGTCGGTGCCGCGAGGGTGCCGGAACATTCGGTCGAGCGAGCCCTTTTATGCACAGCGTCGACGAGCCCGTCCGGCCTGCTCCTCGCTTCCTTGGACGCCGCCCGTGCGCAAGTGGCGACGGATGGGCCCGCGCTCTGGGAGAAGGCGCTGGAACTGGCCGACACACTGCGTCACCACATCGTCACTCACCTAGGTGTGCGGGTACTCTTGCCTGCCGATTTGCCGCCGGGTTACGTGCTGGATCGGACGCGCCTTGTGATCCGCACGGCCGACCGCGGACTGCACGGCGTGGAGGCTGCCCGGCTGATGCGGCAGTTCGGCGCACAGGTGGAGCTGGCCGATCCGTGGCACGTGGTCGCGCTGATCACGTGGGGGGATACTTGGGAAACGGCAAACCGGCTGCTCGAGGCCTTGCGCTTCAGTCTGGAGCAGGCGGAGCGGAGCAGGAAAATCCCGGCCCCGGACGTGTGGAACCTGCCGAGGCCGGTAGTTCGGCTTACGCCCCGCGCGGCTGCGCTTTCGCCGGCGGAGTGGGTGCCGCTGCGCGAAGCTGCCGGCCGCGTCAGCGCCGAGACGATTTGCCCGTACCCGCCGGGCATTCCCGTGCTCTGCCCGGGTGAGGAGATCGACGCGGACACCGTGGCGTACCTGGAGGGGATACGCGAGACGGCGTTTGAGGTGCGGGGGGCGAGCGATCCTACGTTGCAGAAGGTTCTAGTGGTACGTGAGTAGGCCTGTGGACATGATGAACGTGGAGGTCCCGGGAAGCGAGGCGATGGACTTGGCGGTACGCCGCGAGATTGTCGACGACTTGACCGAGCTTTTTCAGATTTTGCCCGATGACGTGCGGCGGGCCCTCGAAGCGTGCGAGACCACGGAGGACTTAATCGAAATCGTGCTGGACCTGGGCCGGCCACCGGAAGCACGCTTTGAAGGGCACTACGTTTTGCTGCGGGACGATCCCGTAACGGCGGAGGAGCTCGAGGCGGTCATCGCGAGGGTTGGTTCCTTCGGACCGGACAACCGAGCAGGCATAGAACGCACGTTGCACCGCATTTCGGGGATCCGCAACCGGGAGGGTTACATCGTCGGGATCACGTGCCGTGTGGGGCGGGCGGTTTTCGGTACCATCGACATCATACGCGACGTGCTCGAGACGGGGCAGAACATCTTGCTTCTGGGCCGCCCCGGGGTGGGCAAGACGACTTTGCTGCGGGAAGTGGCCCGGGTAGCCGCCGACGAATTCCAGAAGCGGGTGATCGTGGTCGATACGTCGAATGAGATTGCAGGCGACGGAGACGTGCCGCACCCTGCGATCGGGCGGGCCCGACGCATGCAGGTGCCGAAGGGCGTGCGGCAAGCCGACGTGATGATCGAGGCCGTAGAAAACCACATGCCCGAAGTGATCGTCATCGACGAGATCGGCACGTCCGACGAAGCGTACGCAGCCCGGACCATAGCCGAGCGGGGCGTGCAGCTGGTCGGCACGGCTCACGGCAATACCCTTGAGAACTTGGTGCTGAATCCCGCTTTGTCGGACCTCGTGGGAGGCGTGCAGGTGGTCACCTTGGGCGACGAGGAGGCCAGAAAGCGGGGCAGCCAAAAGAGCGTGCTGGAGCGGAAGGCGCCGCCGACTTTTGACGTGGTCGTGGAAATCCAAGAGCGCGACCAGGTGGCCATTCATCACCGCGTGGCGGATACCGTGGATGCCTTGCTGCGCGGAGTGGAGCCGGTGCCCGAGGTGCGCCGGCGCGGCGAGGGCGGCACGATCGAGGTGGTGCAGGACGCGGCGTGGCCCGACGAAGAACCGGAAAGCAGGGGCCACGGAGCGGCGGGGCGAGCGGGTGTGCCGGTGCGCAGGGGGCATGGGCGTCCGTTCCGGATTTTTCCTTATGCCGTGAGTCGCCAACGGTTGGAAAACGCCATCCGGGATGCCAGGGCACCTGTGGAGATCACGAAGTTCTTGCAGGAGGCCGACATGGTGCTGACGGTGAAGGGGCAGTACCGGAAAATGCCCAAGCGGCTGCGGGAGGCCGAGGCTAGGGGACTGCCCATTCACGTGGTGCGGTCGAACACGCAAGCCCAGTTCCAGGCCTTTATCGAGACGTTGCGCACGAAGACGACGGATGATCGTTGGTAGTCGTGGTGAAAGGCGGTACTTATGGCTGGATGTTTTGTCACGTTCGAGGGCATCGACGGCAGCGGCAAGAGCACGCAGGTGGCGCTTCTGGCCCGCGAGCTCGCCCGGAGGGGGATTCATCACGTCGTCACCCGTGAGCCCGGCGGCACTCCCCTCGGCCGCGAGCTGCGGGCGCTCTTGCTCGATCCGGAGAACGCCATCGCGCCCTTGGCAGAGATGCTCCTGTTGGCCGCAGACAGGGCGCAGCACGTTGAACAGGTGATCCGCCCGGCTTTGGATGAGGGTGCCTTCGTGCTGTGTGACCGCTACGTCGATTCGAGCCGGGCGTACCAGGGGGCGGCAGGGGTGCCAAGCGAGGCGATCGAGCAGGTGAACCGGGTGGCGACGGGTGGACTTGAGCCGGACATCACCTTCGTGTTCGATATCGATCCCGGCGGGGCGCTGCCCACCGGAGGCGCCGACCGGTTCGAGAAGCGCTCCCGCGACTACCACGCCGCGGTGCGGGAGGCTTTCCTGCGCATCGCCCGGGAGGAGCCGGAGCGGGTCGTGGTGATTCGGGTAGACGGGCGCAGTCCCGAGGAGATTCACGGGATCGTGCTGCGCGCCATGGCGCGCTGGCTCGAATAGGAGGGATGCACGGTGCGTGTTCGCTCGCGCACGGTCCGGGGCGACGTGGTGGGCGCGTCCGGTGTGCCCCACGGTGAGCGGGCGGCGGGAGAGCGGGCGGCTACGCGGCGTGTCGAAGGCACCTTCCGTGCTACGCTGCACGCCGCCGACGCGGAGCTCGTGCGCGCCGAGCTCGACCGGTTGATCGACGAGGTCGACCGCACCGCCGCGGAGCTCAGGCGCTGGCGGGGCAAAGCCCAGCTGGAGGCATACAAAAACGCGGTGAAAGCTTTCTTGCAGGCAGCCCTGGAGAAGATGTACCGGGTGGAAAGCGCGACGGGCTTTGACCTGCGCGGAAGCCGCGTGCGCTCTGTGATCGTTCAGGCGATAGACGCCCATCTGGAGGCCCTCACCGACCAGATCTTACACGGAGCCGAGAGCGTCCTGCCGCTCGCCGCCCGCTTAGACGAGATACGCGGCCTGCTGCTGGATCTTTACGGGTGAGATTTGGCCTGTGCGCCGGGCGCGAATCTTCCGTTCAGTAACTTGAACGAGCTCGAGGTCGTGATGTTCTCACCCCCGTTCCCGTGACTCAGTCCCGGATTTCCGTTGCGTTGACACCCGTAATACCCCTCTGATATGCTGAAGCCGAAGGTGGGGTCGGGCTTGCGTTGGGATGACATCATAGGCCACAAGCGGCAAATTCAGGTGCTCCGGGCCGGGCTCGAGGCACGCCGCACGCCGCACGCCTACCTCTTCGTGGGCGAGCCAGGTGTGGGTAAGGGGAGTGTGGCCGATGTCTACACGCGCGCCTTAACGTGCAACGAGCCGGATGCAGCTGAAAGGCCTTGTGGCCGGTGCACGTCTTGCCGCGTGCCGTTAGACCGGCATCCCGACGTCATCACGGTCACGCCGGACGGATCTTCGATCAGGATCGATCAGGTCCGAGCCGTGCAGCGACGGCTTCTGTTCCGCCCGGATCTGGGTCGGTCCCTGGTGGTCCGCATCGATCCGGCCGACGCTCTGACCGAGCAAGCCCAGAATGCCTTGCTGAAGTCGCTCGAGGAGCCGCCCGCATACGTCACGTTCATCCTGCTCTCACACCATCTTCACGCTCTCCTGTCCACGATTCGCTCCCGCTGCGTTAAGCTGCGCTTTGGCCGGGTCAAAGTTCAAGATATCGCCGAAGCGCTGGTCGAGCGCGGATACGACGTCGAGCGGGCAAAGGCGTTGGCTGCCTTGTCCTTCGGCCGCCCCGGCAGTCTGGCGGAATCCGATGCGGAGGACGTCCTCGCGCGCCGTCAGCGTATCGTGGAGTGGGGCGAGCGCCTACTGACGGACCGCTGTGCGGTCTGGTACGTGGGTGAGGCGGTGGACAAGGAGCGCGACCTGGCCCAGGATCACATCGATATGCTCATCCTGTGGCTCCGGGACGTCCTGCTTGTCCGCACCGGCCGGCAAGAGGCGGTGACGAACCAGGATCTGCTCGACCGGCTGAGGCAAAGCGCGCGTAATGCCTCGCCCAGCGGACTGACGGAAGCGATCGAGGCGCTCATGCAACTAAAGGAACACTGGAATGCCAACGCCAACTTCCGGCTGGCCCTCGACGTGGCGCTGATTAAAGCACAAAGGGGACTTCGATCCGCATGATTCCGGTATGTGGCGTGCGGTTTACTAAGGCGGGAAAAATATACTATTTTGATCCGGGGGACTGGGATGTAGAGGTCGGCATGCGGGTCATCGTGGAAACGGCCCAAGGCGTCGAGTGCGGAGAGATCGCCGTTGCACCCAAGCTCGTTCCGGAGGACGACGTCGTGCAGCCGGTGCGGCGCATCCTCCGTGTGGCGACGGAAGAAGACCTCTGTTCCATCAACGACGCGCGCCAAAGCGAAAAGGAAGCTTACCAGACCGCTTGCGAGTACGTAAAGCGGCTTGGCCTCGACATGAAACTGGTCGACGCGGAATGGACGTTCGACAAGCAAAAACTCGTGTTCTATTTTACTGCCGACGAGCGGGTCGACTTTCGCGAGCTCGTGAAGGAGCTCGCGGCGTGCTTCAAGACCCGAATCGAAATGCGCCAGATCGGGGTGCGCGACGAGTCGCGGATGCTGGGCGGCTACGGCGTTTGTGGCCGGGCGCTGTGCTGCACGACCTGGATCGGCGACTTCGAACCCGTATCGATTCGCCATGCCAAGGATCAAGATCTTTCGCTCAATCCGGGGAAGATATCGGGTGTCTGCGGCCGGTTGAAGTGCTGCCTGCGTTTTGAGGCCGACATTTATCAGGAAATCCGCCAGCGCATGCCGAAGGTCGGAACGCTGGTCGATACACCTCTCGGACCGGCCAAAGTAATCGAACTGCACGTGATTAAGGAGCGGTTGACGGTTCAGATTGAGGACGGCGAGGAGCTGCGCCGGCTCGAGCTTTCCTTGGCCCAGCTCGAGGGCAAGGCGCCTTGGGACGACGTCTTGCCCAAACTTCAGACGGCGGCGGGCACGGTCGATCTTGCCTTTGAACCCGCTCCCGCCGTCACCGAGCCCGATCATATGCCGGTTGCGACCGGCGCCGTCACAACCGAGCCCGACGTGCCGCCCAAGAAGGCGAGAAAGAAGAAGCAGCAGCACCGCAGGGCCCGCAAGCGACCTAGGCGCCGGCGCCCGAAGCAGCGTAAGGACGAAGCCAAGACGTGAGCGAGGTCGTGAACGAACAACAACCGGCCCGGACGCAAGGCGGTCCGGGCACGCTGTACCTGTGCGGAACACCCATCGGTAATTTGGAGGACGTGTCGCAGCGGGTGCTCCGCATCCTGCGCTCGGTGCACACTATCGCGGCCGAAGACACGCGCCATACCCGCAAGCTACTGTCGGCCTACGATATCCACACGCCGCTCGTGAGCCTGCACGAACACAACGAGGCCGCCCGAACGCCGGAAGTGCTCCGGATCCTAGGGGACGGTCACGATGTGGCCTTAGTAAGCGATGCGGGCATGCCCGGCATCTCGGACCCCGGCGTGTATCTGGTGCGAGCCTGCGTCGCCGAGGGCATTCCCGTCGTCTCCGTGCCCGGCCCGTCGGCCTTTCTGACTGCGCTGGCGGCGAGCGGCCTGCCTACGGAACGGTTTACCTTCGAAGGCTTCCTCCCGCGCCGCAGGAAGGAGCGCAGGGAACGCCTGAGCCAAGTGCGCGATCTGCCCCATACCCTCATTTTCTACGAAGCGCCTCACCGCCTTCGCTCCGCGCTGGACGACATGCGCGAAGTGTTGGGCGACCGGTGGGCCGTCCTCGCGCGGGAGCTGACAAAGCTGCACGAAGAGTATATCCGCGGCCCTCTCTCGCGGCTCATCGAATGGTGCAGCACACACGCGGTGCGTGGAGAGTTTGTCATTTTGGTCGCAGGAGCGAGCCCGGAGCGGGTCCGAGCGGAAGCAGGCGATGAGGAGCTGCATGAGATGCTGCGTCGCCTGCTGGGGGACGGCATGTCCGTACGAGATGCAGTGCGCACCGCGGCCGAGCGACTGGGAGTGTCGAAACGGCGCGCATACGACGTGGCACTGCGCATAGAAGAGGAAGTGTAGGTCCTGCCCCCTTCGGCGTCGTCAACTGTCACGCACCGCGCAGTTCGACGACGCAGTCTTCGCACACATTCTTCTCCCGGAAAATGCGCACCTTGTTTTCGCTGCCACAGAAGATGCACGCCGGATCGTATTTCTTGAGAATGATTTTGTCGCCGTCGACGAAGATCTCCATTGGATCTTTTTCGCTAATGTGCAGGGTACGGCGAAGTTCGATGGGAATGACCACACGACCCAAATCGTCTACTCTGCGTACGATTCCCGTAGACTTCATGCCGATAGCCACCACCTTCTCGTCGAAGTAGACCGCTGTGTGCGTATTATACAAAAATTGGTACCCCCGGGTCAAACAGAATTTACAGACGAAAGAGGCGCATGAGAACCGCCGCGATGCCACCCGCGACCAACGGTCCCGCCGGAATGCCGTCGAACCAAGCTACACCGATGAGTGAGCCGACGACCAGGCCCATCATGACCTCGGGGCGGAGGGTAAGCAGTTCCACGCCTTCACCGGCCAGGTAAGCTGAGACGGCGCCCACAGTGACGGCGAGAAGACCCGCAGGCGACAGCATGTTGGCGCGCAAAGCGGGAAAGCCCGGGTTCCCCATGGCGAAGGGCAGCAGAAGGCCGATCAACAGGAAGACGACCCCCACCTGCACGCTGAAGCGCCCGAGGAACGAAAACGCCAGGTCTGCTCCGGCCGCCTGCAGGGTAAGGGTCACGAGAGCAGCCAAGGCGATCAGGTCGTTTTTCCCGAGCAGCCCGGCGACGAGTACGATGAAAAGCAGAAACGAGCCTTCGTGCACTCCGCGCCCCCCTCGCGTCGGCCGAAACTCGGTTCAGGCCGCTTGACACGGGTTTCATTCCATGTTTATGATGTTACTGACGCCGGCACAACGGGAAATACGCTCGGCGGGGCGGTCCGTACCCGTCGCAGCACGTGTACCGAGGAGGCCTGCCCCGATGGGTGGGGACGGGATGCTGTGATCATGCCTTCGCCCCTGATGTGGGGGTGAGGGTTTTCTTTATTCTGGGTGCGGTATGCTGTTCAGGGAGGGGTGCATCATGAGCAAAGAGCGATTCTACATTACAACGCCCATCTATTACCCGAACGCCAATTTGCACATCGGCCATGCGTACACGACCGTTTTCTGCGACGCGGTGGCCCGGTGGCACAGGTTCGAGGGTAAAGAGGTATTCTACTTGACGGGTTCGGACGAGCACGGTCAAAAGGTCGAACGGGCGGCCATGGAAGCAGGTAAGACGCCCCAGGAATACGTCGACGGAATCGTGGCCGGGTTCAAAAAGCTGTGGGAACGCCTCGACGTGGCCTACGACGACTTCATCCGCACCACGGAGCCCAGGCACACACGTGTCGTTCAGGAAATCTTCCAGAGGCTGTACGACCAGGGTGACATTTATAAGGATACTTACGAGGGCTGGTATTGCACGCCTTGCGAGTCTTTCTGGCCCGAAGGGCGCCTGCTGGAAGGCAAGCTGTGTCCCGAATGCGAACGTCCCGTCGAGCTGGTGCAGGAAGAGAGCTACTTTTTCCGGATTTCTAAGTACGCGCCGCGGCTTTTGCAACACATCGAGGAGCATCCCGAATTTATCCAGCCCGAAACCCGCAGAAATGAAATGGTGAGCTTCATTAAGCAGGGCCTCGAGGAGCTTTGCGTGTCCCGGACCACGTTCGACTGGGGCATTCCCGTTCCCTTTGACAAGAAGCACGTCGTCTACGTTTGGATCGACGCGCTGACCAACTACATATCGGCCGTGGGCTACCTGCAAGATGACGAGACGTTCGACAAGTGGTGGCCGGCCGATGTCCACGTCGTGGGCAAGGACATCTTGCGCTTCCACACGATCATCTGGCCTTGCATTCTGATGGCTTTGGACTTGCCGTTGCCGAAGCGGGTCTATGCCCACGGCTGGATCTTGGTCGAGTCGGGTAAGATGTCGAAGTCAAAAGGCACGGTCGTCGATCCCAACGCCCTCATCGACGAGTTCGGCTCCGACGCGATCCGCTACACGTTGCTGCGCGAGATGCCCTACGGACAAGATGCCAAGTATAGCCGCAGGGGCCTCGTCGAGCGCATCAACTCCGACCTGGCAAACGACCTGGGCAACGCGCTCCACCGGAGTTTGGCCATGCTCAGCCGCTACTTCCAAGGCGTCGTCCCCGAGCCGGGCGAGCCGAAGGACATCGACCGCAGCGTGATGGAGCTCGCGGAGGCGACGGGCCGGCAAGTGGCGGAGCGGGTGGAGAAGCTCGAGGTGAACGTGGCCCTGGCCGAAATTTGGAAGCTGGTCGGGCGGCTCAACAAGTACATCGACGAGACGGAGCCCTGGACGCTCGCCCGCGATCCGGAAAGGCGCGAGCGGCTGGCTACCGTCATGTACACCGTGCTCGAGGCCTTGCGCATCGTGACGCTCCTTGTGACGCCGTTTTTGCCGCGCACGGGGGAGAAGATGTGGACGCAGCTGGGCATCGCGGCACCCCTTTCCGAGCAGCGGTTCGACAATCTGGCTTGGGGCGGCCTCGCTCCGGGTACGCAGACCCAGCCGGGCAATCCCGTGTTCCCGCGCATCGACGTGAAAAAGGCTTTAGCGGAGGAAGAAGACATGGAAGAAAAGACGGATGCGAATGTAGAAGCGGCGGCGACGCAAGAGCCCAAGGCCCAAGGGGACAAGGCGGGCGCCGAAGACAAAGCCAATCTCATTACAATCGACGAGTTCGCCAAGATCGAGCTGCGTGTGGCCAAGGTGCTGGCCGCGGAACCTGTGCAAGGCGCGGACCGGCTCTTGAAGCTGCAGGTCGATCTCGGTTCGTCACAGCGGCAAATCGTCGCAGGCATCGCGCAGCATTACAAGCCCGAAGAGCTGGTCGGAAAGAGCATCGTCGTGGTGGCGAATTTGAAGCCGGCGAAGCTGCGTGGCGAGCTGTCCGAAGGCATGCTCTTGGCGGCGAGCGACGGAGACGGCCTGAGTCTTCTGACCGTCGACGGAGAGCGGGCGCCCGGTGCCGAGGTGCGGTAAATGTGGATCGACACCCACGCCCACCTCGTCTCGGAGCAGTTTCGCGATGACGTCGACGAGGTAGTGAAGCGGGCGAAAGAGGCCGGGGTCGGGCAAGTTGTGTGCGTAGCCGACACTGCCGCGTCGGCCCGGGGCTGCGTGGCACTTGCGCGCCGGCACCGAGGGGTGTGGGCGACGGCCGGCATCCACCCCCACCACGCGGCGGAGGCGACGGAGGCGGATTTTGCCGACCTGCGGCGCCTGTTGGAAGGGGAAGCGCGTGCTGCGGGTGGGCCGGTCGTGGCCGTCGGTGAAGCAGGGCTCGACTTCCACTACGACTTTTCACCCCGGCACGTGCAGGAGGACGTGTTCCGCAAGCAGATCCGGCTCGCCCACGAGTTCGGACTGCCCATCATCATGCACAGTCGCAAGGCGGAGGAGAGGGTCCTGGACGTGCTCGCGGAGGAGGGCGTTCCCGAGGCCGGGGGCGTGTTGCACTGCTTTTGGGGCAGCGCGGAAGTTGCCGAGAGCGCCCTGGCCATGGGCCTTTACCTCGGCGTCGGCGGACCGGTGACGTTCAAGAATGCCGACGACTTGCGTTCGGTGCTCAAGAGCGTTCCGACCGAGCGCCTTCTGGTCGAGACCGACGCACCGTACCTTGCACCGGTTCCCTTCCGGGGCAAACGCAACGAGCCTGCCTACGTCGTGCATGCCGGGCGAGCCTTGGCCGAGCTCTTGGGCGTCGTAGAGTCGGAGCTGGCCGCGGTGACTTCGCGCAACGCGGCCCGCCTGTTCGGTATTGACGCCGGCGAGTGAAGCGCGTATCATTATGGGTGCCACTTCCTTCGACAGCGTTTCCATGGCCGATCCATGTCCAGGGGTCGGCCCTTTTTGTTGGGTGTCGAAAGGAGCGGCACTTTCGTATGGAGCGTTTGCAGTCTTTAGGCGCAACCGGTGCGGATGAGCGCGGAACGGCCGAGATATGGAAGGCCTTGGTCGAGCTGTGGCGGCCGGGCACCCCCGACGGCTATTACAGGGGCCGGCGCCTCGTCATCGATCTGAACAACGCCGAAGGACGGGCGCAGATGCTCGTGCTGGCGAACCTTCTGGCGGCCCGGGTGGCGGAACACGTGGCGGAAAGCACCTTCATGGCCCTCGGGGCAGCCGGCCTGTTGGACCGCGACCGCTTGCTGGCAGGCAGTGCAGCAGACCGCGAGCGGGCTTTGGAGATCTTGCGCGACACCTATCGCGCGCTGACAGACAAGGAGCGCAAGATCGAAGCCATTTACGCCAACCAAGCCCGCCTGGCGAACGAGTTCGACGGCGATTTGCACAACGTTTACCTCGCCGCCGCAGGTGACGACGAGAAGCTGCTGAAGATGTTGCACGGCTTCGCCCACCTGCGGCAACGGGCGTTTTGGCTGGCGCGGGAGATGAAGGTGAGCGGCGTTTGGCCCGACCTGGGCACTCGGGTTACCGCTTACTATGACGTGCACATTCGCCGCTCGCTGGTTCGCCTCGGGTTTTCCCGGCTGGGCGAGACGGACGATTGGCTCGCGTCGCGGCACGAGTGCCAGAAAATCGTAGACAACCTGTTTGGCGGCGACGTCATCCCGTTTTATCTACACGGGAGCAGGCTTTGCTTCCACAATGACCGTACGATTTGCGAGTCGTCCTGTCCGGTGAAACAGCGATGCTCCTTTTGGCGGGAATATCCGAACGATGACCCGGACCTTGGTGTAGATTGACTCGGGGTTTGTGCGTCTGCTATGATAACGACGCACGCCATGTTCGGTTTTTGGCGCTGAACCGCAACGCCTGTTGCGAAGGAATAGACGAAGTAATCGACATGCAAGGCGTTAGAGAAGACCTGTGGAAGGGGCGGACTTTACATGGCCTCGCTCGTTGTGGTTGGAGCTCAGTGGGGAGACGAGGGAAAGGGGAAGGTCACCGACTTTCTCGCGCAGGCCGCCGATTGGGTCGTGCGCTACCAGGGCGGAAACAACGCCGGCCATACGGTAGTCGTGGGCGGCAAGACGTTCAAGCTGCACCTTTTGCCCTCGGGCGTGGTGCATGAGCGCGTCAAGTCGGTCATCGGCAACGGCGTCGTGATTGATCCGCTGGTCCTGCTTGAGGAGTTGGACCGCCTGCGCGACTTGGGCGTGCAGGACCCCGAGCTATTCATCAGCGACCGGGCCCACGTGATCCTTTCGTACCACCGCCTCCAGGACGAGCTGGAAGAAAAGGCCCGGGGAGATGCGAAAATCGGGACCACCGGGCGAGGCATCGGCCCCGCGTACGTCGACAAGATCGGGCGCGCGGGCATCCGCATGATCGACTTCGTGGATCCAGAGCGTTTCCGCAAGCGACTGGAGACGGTGTTGCCGGCAAAAAACAATTTGCTGGCGAAGTTGTACGGGGCGCGAACCTTTACGGTCGAAGAGATTTTGGCGGAATACGCCGAAGCCCAAGCGCGCCTGCGGCCGATGGTCTGCGATACATCGTACCTGCTCGATGAGGCGCTGAAGCGAGGCGAGCGGGTCGTCTTCGAAGGCGCCCAGGGCACCCTGCTCGACGTCGATCACGGCACCTACCCGTACGTCACTTCGTCGTCGCCCGTTGCGGCCGGTGCCGCCGTCGGCGCCGGCGTAGGTCCGCAGCGGATCGGTACCGTGCTCGGCATCGTGAAGGCTTACACGACCCGCGTCGGTTCGGGACCGTTTCCCACCGAGCTGAAGAACGCCACCGGCGACCGCATCCGCGAGCGAGGCAGGGAATATGGCACCACCACGGGCCGGCCCAGGAGGGTCGGCTGGTTCGACGCGGTAATGCTGCGCCATTCAGTGCGGGTGAATGGGATCGACAATATCGCCGTGATGTTGCTCGACGTGCTAAGCGGATTCGACGAAATCCAGGTGTGCGTGGCCTACCGGGTGGGAGACGAGACCATCCGGTCGTTCCCCGCTGACTTGGAGTTGCTGGCGCAGTGCGAACCCGTCTACGAGCGCTTCGCGGGATGGCATGAGGACATCACAGGGTGCACGCGCTTCGAAGAGCTGCCCCAGGCAGCCCAAGACTACATCACGGGCCTGGAGCGGTTGGTCGGTGTGCCGGTTGCGCTCGTTTCCGTCGGGCCGGGCCGCGAGCAGACCATCGTCCGCAAGCAGCTGCTGTGACGTCCGCGGCAGGGCCGCGCGCAGTGCGGCGCAAAGCGGTCGCAGACGATGCACCGGGCCGAACGCGCCGGAAGGGCACGTTCGGCCCGGTGTTGTTTGACGGCCGTCGGTAACGCACGTGACGGCAAGCCAAGCGCTCTCCCGCCGGGAGACCCAGCGGACACTTAGGCTGGAGATGCGCGGCGTTTTCCCATCCAGTAACTTCCAAGGGCGGTGGCCCACAATCGAACCGGTTCGAGGTTGAGAGATTCTCACCCCGGTTTCCTTCACGCCGTCGGACACCCAG
>JAAYLA010000236.1 GCA_012522135.1 Bacillota bacterium
CCGCCCCATTGCTCTCGGGCGGCTCTACCGGCCTTACCGTCTGAAGCCGGTCGTCGGCTGAGGGGCAGAAGTTCCGGCAGGATTCCCTCGCGAGCCACAAGAATAGCATAGGTGAGAGATCGGTCAACTCGGAACGGCGCGGGTGCGTGCCGTTCTTGCCATATTCTATGCTTTCCTTGGTGGTGACGTGATGAGTGAGACCCTGCCCGGACGGCTGAGCGGCCTGCCGCTGCTGCCCCTGCGGGGAATTGTGCTGTTTCCGCACGCCTCGACGCCGCTGGATGTCGGCCGCGAACGGTCTGTGCGCGCAGTGGAGCAAGCCTTGGCCAGCGGGGGTCAATTGGTGCTCGCGACGCAGAAGGACGCCGCACAGGAGACGCCGTCGTTCGAGCAGATTTACCATGTGGGCGTGTTGGCCGTCGTGAAGCACTCCGTTCGGCTTCCTAGCGGCCAGTTGAAAGTGATCGTCGAGGCGGTGGCCAGGGTGCGGATCGTGGATCTGGTGAGCACCGATCCCCATTATACCGTAGATGCGACCGTGCTGACACCGGCCGTCGATCCCGCATCCGCAGAGCGGCTCGACACCCTCGTCCAAGCCCTCTTGCGCCAGTTCGAAAGGTATGTCGTGGTCGGAAGGCGGCTTCCGGGAGCGGTCCTTCCGGGCGTATCGAGCATCGACGATCCCGACCGCCTAGCTGACGTCATCGCGGCGCAGCTGCCCACGGGCCTGGAAAAACGTCAGCAGCTGTTAGAAGAGGTCGAGATTGCGCGGCGCATTGAGACGCTCATCGCCGTCCTCGCCGAGGAGCTGGAAATTATCGAACTCGAAAACCGCATCCAGGGCCGGGTGCGGGAGCAGATCGAGAAGAACCAAAAGGAGTATATGTTGAGGGAGCAGTTGAAGGCCATCCGCAAAGAGCTCGGCGAAGACGACGAACGGACGGCCGAGATGGATGAATACCGCGAGCGGCTGAAGACTGTCAAACTGCCCAAGGCGGCCCGGGACAGGGTGGAGGAGGAACTGCGACGCCTGGAACGGATGCCGCCCGCCAGCGCCGAGGCCGTGGTGGTCCGTACGTACCTCGACTGGATGCTCGCACTGCCGTGGAAGAAGCGGACGAAAAAGGCAGTACACATCGACGAGGCGCGCCGCATCCTCGACGCTGATCACTACGGCTTAGAAAAGGTAAAGGAGCGCATTTTGGAGTTTCTGGCCGTGCAGCGCATGGCCGACAAGGTGCGGGGTCCAATCCTCTGCCTCGCCGGGCCTCCCGGGGTGGGAAAGACCTCCCTGGCGAAATCGGTCGCCAAGGCACTCGGCCGGCGGTTTGTGCGCATCTCGCTCGGCGGCGTGCGCGACGAGGCGGAGGTGCGCGGCCACAGGCGCACCTATGTCGGGGCGATGCCCGGAAAAATCATCCAGGCGCTAAAGCAGGCGGGGACAGCCAATCCCGTTATGCTGCTGGACGAAGTCGACAAGATGGCTTCCGACTTTCGGGGCGATCCGGCCGCCGCCCTCTTGGAAGTGCTCGATCCGGAGCAGAACAGCAGCTTTGCCGATCATTACATCGAAGTGCCGTTCGACCTTTCCGACGTCTTCTTCATCACTACCGCAAACGTATTGGCCGGGATCCCCGCGCCGCTGCGCGATCGCATGGAAATCATCCAGCTCGCTGGCTACACGGAAGAGGAAAAGCTCGGTATCGCCAGGCACCATCTGGTGCCAAAGCAAATGGAGATGCACGGCCTGGCCGACGAGCACCTGGCTTTCTCAGACAACGCCCTGCGGCAGATGATCGCCAGGTACACGCGGGAGGCCGGAGTCAGGCAGCTCGAGCGGACCATCGCCGCCGTTTGTCGCAAAGTTGCCCTGGAAGTTGTGGAGGGCAGGGAAGGGCAGGCTCGGGTCACGGCACGCAACGTAGAGAAATACCTGGGGCCTCCTCACTTCCGTCGCAACGAGGCCGAGGCCCAGGACCAGGTGGGCGTCGCCACGGGCCTGGCCTACACTCAAGTCGGAGGAGACATCCTCGCCATCGAAGTATCGGTCTTGAAGGGAAAGGGCAATCTGCTTCTCACGGGGAAACTGGGCGAAGTGATGCGCGAGTCGGCTCAGACGGCGTTTTCGTACGTACGCTCCCGCCACGGCCAGCTCGGTCTGCTCCCCCATTTCCACGAAACCGCGGATGTGCACGTCCACGTACCGGAAGGGGCTGTGCCTAAGGACGGACCGTCCGCGGGCGTCGCGATCGCGGTGGCCCTCGCCTCGGCTTTGACGGGACGGCCCGTTTCCCACGAAGTAGCGATGACGGGCGAAGTGACGCTCCGCGGCCGCGTGCTGCCGATCGGGGGCGTCAAAGAAAAAGTGCTGGCAGCCCACCGCGCGGGCATTCGCCGCGTGATCTTGCCCGCAGAAAACAGACACGACCTGGAGGAAGTGCCGGTTCAGGTGCGGCGAAGCCTCGACATTCGGCTTGTTCGGCACATGGACGAAGTGTTGCGCCTTGCTCTCGTCCAGCAGGTCGACGAAGCGGAGCGCGAGACCGCCGCCGCATTGGAGGGCAGTCCCCTTTTGCCGCCGGCGGAGCGTCAGCCCGCCCCGTGGCTTGAGCAGAGGGAACAGAACGTGTAAGGGTGGGCGACGGAGAATGGAAACGGTGCGCTTTGTCAAGAGTGCGGTCCGGCCGGACCAGTATCCGGTCCATCCCGAACCGGAAGTGGCTTTGGTGGGGCGGTCCAACGTAGGAAAATCGTCGCTCATCAACGCGCTAGCGGGGCGGCGGAACGTGGCGAAAGTAAGCGGACAGCCCGGGAGAACCCAGACCATCAATTTTTACAGCACGCCCGAAGGAGTCTGGCTCGTCGACCTGCCCGGTTACGGGTATGCGGCCGTTCCGAAGCGGGTGCAAAGCCGGTTCGGACCCATGATCGAGACGTACCTCGAAGGGCGTGAGCAGCTCATCGCCGTGCTGCTTATTCTCGACGCCCGTCACGGGCCGACGGCTTTGGACTTGGACATGAAGGAATGGCTCGTGCACATGGGCTTACCCTCGGTGGCTGTGGCCACGAAATGGGACAAACTGAAGCGGTCCGAACAGGCGCGCCGGCGCAAAGAGATGGAGAGCGCTCTGGGCTGGCAGGTAATTCCTTTTTCGGCGACGAAAGGATTGGGCCGAAACGACCTGCGGGCTTTGCTGCGCGGTTGGGCCCGCGACGCGGACAGGAGAGCGTAATCCGCTCGCCGAAGCTGGTCACGTTCCCGGGACCGGACGGTCCGGCGGACCGGCGGTCCCGGCTTTGTTCACAAATTGCGAAGAATAGAAGGGGAGAAGACCCGTGGGACCCGATTATCTAGCCGCCCATCCCGTGCTCGCATCCTTGCAAGGGCGCGACTTTCTCACTTTGCGCGATTTCTCTCCCGAAGAGATTCAGGCACTTGTTGACCTCGCGTGCGAGCTGAAGAGGCTGCAGAAGGAAGGAAAGCCGCACCGGCTGCTTCCGGGTAAGACTTTGGCGATGCTTTTTTACAAGTCATCGACCCGGACCCGGATCTCGTTTGAAGTGGGCATTTATCAACTGGGCGGCCACGCGGTAGTCCTGAACGCGAACGAACTGCAGCTCGGCCGCGGCGAGACGATAGAAGATACCGCCCGCGTGCTCAGCCGCTTTGTCGACGGGTTAATGATCCGCACTTTTGCCCAAAGGGACGTCGAGCTCTTGGCAGAGTACGCGGACATTCCCATCATCAACGGGCTGACGGATCTGTACCACCCGTGTCAGGTGCTGGCCGACTTGCAAACGATTTACGAGCGGTTCGGCGCGCTGAAAGGGTTGAAGGTAACGTACATCGGCGACGGAAACAACATGGCCCACTCGCTCGCGATCGGTTGTGTGAAAATGGGGATGGAAACGGTCATTTGCACGCCGCCCGACTACAAGCCCTTGCCCGAAGTGATCGCATACGTCGAACGGCTGGCCGCCGAGACCGGGGGTAGCATCGCCTTGCAGGATGACCCCCTCGAGGCCGCGGCAGGTGCCCACGTGCTCTACACCGACGTGTGGGTCTCGATGGGCCAGGAGGAGGAGGCTGCCCGGCGCCGTGCGGCGTTCGCCGGATTCCAGATTAATGGGGAGACCTTGGCCCGGGCCGACCGCTCGGCCATTGTGCTGCACTGTTTGCCGGCTCACCGCGGCGAGGAGATCACCGACGAGGTGATGGACGGCCCGCAATCAGCCGTCTTCGATGAGGCGGAAAACCGCCTGCATGCGCAGAAAGCCCTGATGGCGGCGCTGATGCGCTAGTCCGCTTCACTCACCGCCGGAAGGTGGGCTCTCCGCCCCAGGCGACGCAGGCTCGTCGCGCTTCATGCCCCTCCCCCAGCCGGCGATGCGCTTCCACACGCTTCCTGGTGGAGGGCCGGCAGCAGGTCCCGGGGCGCCTTCGGCCGCCTCTCCCGCAAGGCGGTCGAAGGCTTCGGCAGCCACGATGACCGCATCTTCTCCGAATGACCGGACAAGAGTGCCGGGAATCGTGCCCGGGAGGCGTCCCCGGAGCTTTGCGCCTCGCCTGAGGTACAGCGTCTCGATCACGCCGTCGGGCGAACACGTGAAAGCGGCGACTTTGCCGAGGTCCCGTCCTGTGACGGTGAGCACCTGCATGCCGCGCAGGTCCAATCCCCGACGCCATAAGGATCTGAGCTCGGATTCCTCCTCCATGCCGATGATCGCTTCCTCGTCGGCGATCGTCACGGCCTGCTCTCCTACGGCGTACACCCGTTCCATGGGAAGCAGGCCGCGTTTTCTCCAGCCTCCCAGCGCGATCAGCATTCCCGCGGCACGTCGCCCTTTCGGATCGAGGATCAGGCTTTGCACGGTGCCGAAGCGTTTTCCCAGATCGATATGGATCACAGGCAGGCCGATCAAGCTTTCGCTGTGCATGGATAGTCCCCTCTGCGAGCAAGTTTCGGTCGCGGTCAACCGCCGTAGCTCACCTCACGTATATGCGAGAAAGGGCAGAAATTGTACTGAACTTGTCCGCACCGGTCCGCGGTCAACCTGCCGCGTGTCGCCAAGGCCCTTGGGGCAGCCGGCTGGCCACGGCTTCAATGAGGAGGAGGTTGGCCGTTTCGTTCAGTCGCGCCGCTCGCACACACTCCGGACGGAAACGATCCGCGGGGGAGCAGGAATATTCTCCGCAAATGTCGACGCCTATGATCCGGCGTCTGCGGGCGACCTCGTCGATGAAGGCGATCAATTCTTGTAGGGCGAGCTGGCCTTGTCCCCAGTCGGTCAGTGCGTCCCGGGGCGAGAGGACGTCTTTGTCGATACTGATGTAAACGGCTTCGGTCGGGATCTCCCGTCGGATGATGTCGCGGGCCGGTGTGGAGGCGAGTCGCCGGTACGTGAACGAGGCTACTTTGTGCTGCAGAATGCTTGGCACGAGGCGTGCCCCTTCGTCGCTCACGCCGAGCAGCACCACGCGCCGTAAGTGGGGAATGCGCTTGACTGCCGCGCGGGCCCACGATCCGCAGCTGATCAAATTGTGCGCCGGTGCCTGCATCATATCCGAATGGCGATCGAACAGGATGAGGGTGAAAGGCTGCCGGATTTCCCCTAGCATCAGCAGACTGACGTAATGGTATTGGCCGCTGCCCAAGAGCGTGACCTCGCGGGCGCGGCGGCTTTTGAGCCGCTCCTTGATGCGAGCGAGCGATTGGACCGTGCAATATCCCCGTACGCCTTCCAGATCGAGCAGATGAATCCACTCGTAGCCGGCACGCTGCAGACGCAGCTGGAGGCGATAGGTCCCGTCGAAGTCAAGTACGGACACACCGCCAGCCATCGGTTTCGCCCTCCTTCTTTGCTGCCAGGATGTGGTGCACCGTCCTGTTTTTATGTTAGCATACAAGGAGTAGGAGGGACGTGAGCCGCACGAGCCGGGTACCGGAAGAACGCCGGCAGACCGCAGAAGCCCGCTATTTTAGGGCACCCTAAAGGTTGGCTTAAGCTTTGACAATCAATTTCTTTATGGGTACCATGTTTTTTGTCAGAAGGGTCTCCTCTTACCGGCGGCGCTGTGCTATACTTTTTAGCGGGTTTAAAATTTCCGAGCCGGCCGGCTTAGAAGATTACTGAGCGCCTATGCAGGTGCGCTGAAGGAGTGTCTTGAAATGGCTGAGGGCAGCAAGCTGGTTATTGAGGATCTACACGTAAGTGTCGAGGGAAACGAGATCATTAAGGGACTCAGCCTCGAAGTGAAGACGGGCGAGGTGCACGCCATCATGGGGCCAAACGGCTCGGGCAAGAGCACCTTAGCCTACACGCTCATGGGCCATCCCCGCTACGACGTGACGGAAGGCAGTGTCACCCTCGACGGCGAGGACCTGCTCGACATGGAACCCGACGAGCGGGCGCGGGCGGGGCTGTTCTTGGCCTTCCAGTATCCCACGGAAATCGAGGGCGTGACGGTCGCCAACTTCCTGCGCACGGCGATCAACGCGCGCCGTGGACCGGGTAACGAGATCAGCGTCTCCGAGTTTGCCAAGAAGCTGCGCGAAAAGATGGAGCTCCTCGATATGGATCCCTCCTTCGCACAGCGCTACTTGAACGACGGCTTCTCGGGAGGCGAGAAGAAGCGAAACGAAATCTTGCAGATGGCCATGTTGGAGCCTACTTTCGCCATCATGGACGAGACGGATTCCGGACTCGACATCGATGCACTGCAGATCGTGTCGAACGGAGTCAACCAGCTGAAGGGCCCCCACATGGGCGTCATCGTCATTACGCACTATCAGCGCATCCTCCGGTACCTGGAGCCCGACTTCGTGCATGTTCTGGTCGACGGCCGCATCGTCCGTTCGGGCGGTAAGGAACTCGCCGAGGAGCTCGAGGAGAAGGGTTACGACTGGATCAGGCAAGAGGTCGAATCCGGTCGGATGTAAAGGAGGATACGTCGATGAGCGTTGACATTACTGCCGCCTTCGGAGAGGCCGCCGTCACCGAGCTTTCCCAGAAAAAGGCCGAACCGAAGTGGCTGGAGGAGCTGCGTTTGTCCGCACTGCGGGCTTACGGCGCACTGCCGGTACCCGACTGGCGCCGCACGAAGGTAGGGCAGGTCGATATAAACGGGATCCAGCTCTACAAGGAGAGCTCCGTCGCCACGGGCGACGCCGCGGCGCTGCCGGAGAAAGTCCGCTCCTTAGTAACCGAGGCCGACGGCGCCATCGTGCTCCAGATCGACTCCACGTTGGCCTACCGGCACTTGCCTGCCGAATTGGCCGGGAAAGGGATCATCTTCACTTCCCTGGACCAAGCGGTCAAGGAGCACGAGGCGCTGGTGAGGGAACACTTGTTTACTTCCGTTGCGACGGACGCGCACCGGCTGATCGCACTCCACGCTTCGTTGCATTCCGGCGGAGCGTTTATCTACGTGCCCAAGAACGTCCGCGTCGAAATACCCCTCCAGTTCGTCGTCTGGAGCGAGGCGGACGGGTTAGGGCTTTTCCCGCACCTTTTGGTCGTCGCGGATGAAGGAGCCGAGGTCACCGTGCTCGAACGGTATGTTTCGGGCGCAGGCCGGCTCATAGTCAGCCAAGTGACCGAAGTGATCGCGAAAGCCAACGCCGAGGTCACCGTGGCGTCCATTCAAAGTTGGGGCGAGGGCACGACCAGCCTGGTGGAGCGCCGGGGCGTCGTGGACCGCGACGCCACCTTGAATTGGGTTTTGGGCGAGCTCGGCAGCGCGCAGAACCGGACGTTGACCCACACCCGCCTCGAAGGGGACGGCAGCCAGTCCGCGGCCAGCATGGTCATTTTCGCGGATCAGACGCAAGAGGTCGACGCCGGTCTCGTCATGAACCATGTTGGCCATTACACGAGTTCGGACATGGTGACGAAGACCGTGTTGAAGGACAAGGCCTACGCGGTCTACCGGGCCCTCACGGATATCGAGGACGGAGCGATCAACACGAGCGGCTTTCAGGTCGAGAACGCACTGATCCTGAACAAGGGTGCGCGCCTCGATGCCATTCCGGAACTGGAGATCGAAGAGACCGAAGTCCAAGCCGGCCACGCGGCAACGGTGGGTCAAGTCGATGAAACGCTGCTCTTCTATATGATGAGCCGTGGCGTACCGCGGGCCGAAGCCATCCGCCTTATCGTGGAAGGCTTCCTTGATCCGCTGCTCAGCCGCATTCCGCTTGAGAGCGTACGCGGGGAGCTCGAGAAGCTGATCGACAGGAAGATGAATCGATGAACCTAAGCCGGTTGCGGGAGGACTTTCCAGCCTTGCACCAAAGGGTGCACGGAAAGCTCCTCGTCTACTTGGACAACGCAGCGACGTCGCAGAAGCCGAAAGCCGTCATCGACGCGATCAGCCGATACTACGCGTACGATAACGCCAACGTACACCGGGGGATCCACGCCTTGGCGGAGCGAGCGACCGTCGCCTATGAAGGCGCGCGAGCGCGCATCGCCCGTTTCATCGGAGCGCCCGCGCCGGAGACCGTCGTGTTCACCAAGAATGCAAGCGAAGCCATTAATATGGTGGCTTACGCTTGGGGCGGGGTCCATGTGCGCGAGGGCGACGTGATTGTCACGACGCCGATGGAGCATCACAGCAACTTGATTCCGTGGCAGCAGCTGGCTCGGCGCACCCGAGCCACGCTGCGTTACTTCGGGCTTACGCCCGATGGCCGCTTAGACCTTTCGAACCTCGACCAGCTCATCGACGAACGCACGCGAATCGTAGCGGTGACGCACGTTTCGAACGTCCTCGGCACGGTGAACCCGGTGCGGCGCATCGCGCAAAGAGCGCGCGAAGTAGGCGCTGTCTGCCTTGTAGACGGAGCGCAGAGCGTGCCTCATATGCCGGTGAACGTGCAAGAGCTTGATTGCGACTTCCTGGCGTTTTCGGGCCATAAGATGTGCGGCCCGATGGGCGTCGGCGTATTGTACGGAAGACCGGAACTGTTGGCCCAGATGGAGCCCTTCCTATTCGGCGGGGAAATGATATCGAAGGTGACCTTGGAAGAGGCCACCTGGAAGGACGCCCCGCATCGCTTTGAGGCCGGGACGCCGAACGTGGGCGGCGTGATCGGCTTGGGCGCGGCCGTAGAGTATCTCGAGGCCATCGGGATGGAAAACATTTGGCGCCACGAGGTAGAGTTGTCCCGCTATTGCATCGAGAGGATGCGGGAGGCTATTCCCGAAGTGATAATCTATGGCCCGGAGGGAGAGCGGGCGGGGCTGGTCTGCTTCAACGTCCCCGGAGTGCATCCCCACGATTTGGCGCAGGTGCTCGACCGCGACGGCGTGGCCATTCGGGCCGGCCACCACTGCGCGCAGCCTCTGATGCGGTTGTTAGGGACTCCGGCGACGGCTCGGGCTAGCACGTATCTGTACAACACGAAAGAGGAGATCGACATTTTCGTCTCGGCGTTGATCCGAGCCAAGGAGTTCTTTGCCTGATGTTAGAGGACCTCTACCGAGAATTGATCATGGATCATTACCGTCATCCGCAAAACCGCGGCCGCCTGGAAAACCCGACGGTCCAAGTGGAGCTGCACAACCCCCTGTGCGGCGATGAGCTGGAACTGCAGCTCATCGTGAAAGACGACACGGTGGAAGACGTGCGCTGGACCGGCCAGGGCTGTTCCATCAGCCAGTCGTCGGCGTCGATGATGAGCCAAGCGCTGAAAGGGATGGCCCGTGACCGCGCCCTGAAGCTCGTGGCGAACTTCCAGGCGATGATGCACGGGGAGGACTTCCCCTATCCCGAAGTCGAGCTGGGCGACTTGGAGGCCCTATCTGGCGTGGCCAAGTTTCCCGTCAGGATCAAATGCGCTCTGCTCGCCTGGGAGGCCTTGAGCAAAGCCCTCAACCAGTCCGAATCGTAACCTGCTCTCGATCCCTACGGAAAGAAGGAGCCCCGCCCCGTCGGCACAGGGCTCCTTTTGTCATGGCTACCGGAAGCTGCCGCGGAAGGCTGGACGGCTTTCGGCAGGAGGATTGTCCTAAAATAGGAAGAAAGTACCTTCCAATTGGATTGATAGGTTCACAGAGATTGGAGCGATGACGACTATGGCTGCAAAGCGACCGATCACCGTCGCGAAAGGCGACGGCATTGGCCCGGAGATTATGGATGCGACCCTTCACATCCTTTTTGAGGCCGGTGCCGCCATCGAGCCCGAATTCATAGAGATCGGCGAGAAGGTGTACCTGGCAGGCCACTCCGCCGGCATCACCGAGGAGGCTTGGGAGTCCCTGCGCCGCACGAAGGTCTTTCTAAAGGCGCCCATTACCACGCCTCAGGGTGGCGGGTACAAAAGCCTGAACGTCACGACGCGTAAGACGTTGGGTCTTTACGCGAACGTGCGGCCTGCGGTCTCATACCATCCGTTCATTCCCAGCAAGCACCCGAACATGAACGTGGTCATCGTCCGCGAGAACGAGGAGGACCTGTACGCCGGCATCGAGTACCAGCAAACTCCCGACGTTGTACAGGCCATCAAGCTCATCTCGCGCCCGGGCTCCGAACGCATCATCCGTTACGCCTTCGAGTACGCCCGCACATACGGCCGGAAGAAGGTCACCTGCTTCACCAAGGACAACATCATGAAGTTGAGCGACGGCCTTTTCCACCGCGTCTTTGACGAAATCGCCGCGGAGTATCCCGACATCGAGGCGGAGCACTGGATCGTCGACATCGGGATGGCGAAGATGGCCGACACGCCCGAGCAGTTCGACGTCATCGTGATGCCGAACTTGTACGGCGACATCGCATCGGACATTGTCGCGCAGATTGCCGGCAGCGTCGGGCTTGCGGGTTCGGCCAACATCGGCGAGCAGTGCGCCATGTTCGAGGCGATCCACGGCAGCGCGCCGCGCCGGGCGGGACAAGGCATTGCCAACCCCTCGGGGCTTCTCCACGGCGCCATCATGATGCTCGTGCACATCGGGCAGTACGACGTCGCGACCCGGGTGCACAATGCCTGGCTGCGGACCATCGAGGACGGCATCTTCACTTACGACATTGCCAAGGACCGGCCGTCTGTCGGTACCATGGAGTTCGCTCGAGCCGTAGTGGAGCGTTTGGGGAAGAAGCCCGAGCAGCTGCAACCCGTCGACTACACCGGGGCCGAAAAACGTGAGGTTCGTGCCGAGGCGCCCGCACGTCCCGTGGAAGTCGTCTCGTCCCGCGAACTGGTCGGTGTCGACGTCTTTCTCTACAATGCGGAGCTGTCCGCCGCCGACCTCGGGGCAAAGGTGGAGGCTCTGGGCACCGATGAACTGTCCCTCGTCATGGTCGACAACCGGGGCGTCAAAGTGTACCCGGACGGTTTCCCGGAAACTTTCTGCAGCGATCAGTGGCGCTGCCGGTTCGAGGCGCCCGATGGCCGTTCCGTAACGCCCGGCGCGGTGCGCGACCTGCTGAGCCGCATCGAAGACGCGGGATTCGAATGGGTGAAGGTGGAAAATCTTTACCGGTTCGACGGTAAGCCGGTTTATTCGCTGGGCCAAGGACAGTAAACCGCCTAGGAACCATGCTGGGAGACCGTGGGAGAGCGCGGGGAGGGAGCCGTAGTGCGTGGCCTCGGAAGACTCGCTGCAGCGGCGGCGGTCGGTCTTCTGTGCATCGCGTCGTCGTTCGGGGTCGGTGCGACGATCGTCGTGGGGGTGGAGGCCGACCTCATCAGTCCCGATCCCGCCCTTTCCCAGCGGCACCCCGTGACCCAGATGATCTATTCTTTGCTCTATGCACCCCTTTTCCGCCTCGAACCGGAATCGGGCCGGCAGGCGGTTTTTCAGTCGGTCCAGCCTGAGGGTCCGGCGTTGTGGCAACTGGTTATCGACCCAAACAGCGGCCTGTCTGCGGCCGAAGTAGCCGCCGCTTTGCGCAGGGCGTATACGGAGTCGGGGCTGGCGGGCTACACGGCGCCGAGTCGCGACCGGCTTCCCTGGATCGTCGACGTTTGGGTGGCCGACCACACCAGCGTGTACTTGCAGCTGAGCCGCAGCGTGCCGTCGCTGCCGTTGCATTTGGCACAGGAGTACCTCGCTCTGCCGGGTGCGGGAGGCGAGCCCGTCGGCACCGGTCCGTATCGACTGGCCCAGTGGAGCCCGGGCAACAGCATCACTCTCATCAAGAAGGAGCCCGGCGGCGAGCCGCACGATCGCTTGGTGTTCGACGTGATTCCGAGCCTTTCCCAGCGTGTCCAAGCGTTTGTAGCCGGTGCCATCGACGTCCTGCCCTACGTGCCCCTGGCGTATGTCGACGGACTGCTGGCCGTGGAAGGGACCGAGATTCAGGCGCGTCCGGGCACCCGCAGCCGGTTCATCGAGCTGAACACGACCAAACCACCCTTCGATGATGCGCGGGTGCGAAAGGCGCTGAATCTGGCGATCGACGTGCCGGCCATGCTGCATGATGTGTACGGCGGCTTCGGATATCCGCTGGCGACGATCGTGCCGCCCACAACGGTGGGCTACGACACGTCGCTGGAGCCGTATCCGTTCGATCTGCAGGCAGCCCGGGAGCTCTTGGTGGAAGCCGGCTATCCCGAGGGCTTCGATTTTGAGCTGGACGTGCTGGCGGAGCGTTACGAAGAGGCTCTATATTTCGCCAGGATGTGGGAGGCCGTGGGGGTGCGAGCATCCCTGCGCGTGTGGCCCGACTGGGACAGTTTGAAGG
>JAAYLA010000026.1 GCA_012522135.1 Bacillota bacterium
GCGCGGTTCCTCCATCGGAGGGAGCGGCACGGACAAGATCGGCAAGAACAATCCGTCCCGAGACACGCGGCTACCGGTCCGGATCAGCGCGGATCACGTCGATTTCCACACTCGCCGCCAGACCGCCCGACTCGACGGTGACGACGACCCGGCCGGGCGCGAGGGCATGCAGGCGGCCCGTTGCGGCATCGATGCGGGCTACCGTTTCATCGTCGACCGTCCAGCGCACCTGGGCCGGATAGGTCAGGGGAAACTGCACGTAGCCGTAAGGGGCCGTTCCCGTGGCGGAAAGCTGCAACTCGTCGCCGGGGGCCAGCAGCGTGCGTTCGGCCGAGACCGAGATGCGCTCGAGGAGCGGGACGACTTCATACCACACCTCATCGCCCGACACGGTGACGACGGTATAGTGGAAGAAGCCGCCGCGGTCAGGGGGCATGTACAACGGACTGCCCGCACCGGCCGTCGTCAAGTACTGCACTCCGTCCCGGGCCCGCCGGGCAAAGCCGTGCACGTGACCGGTAAACACGTACACGCTTTCCACCCGCTCGGCCGTCTTTGCCAGCAAGGTTTCAAAGAAGTCAACCTCCAGCGGATCGGACCAACCGGTTGTGCCCCCCGGCATCGGATCGACGGACGGTATATGCATGTAGATGAACACGTGGTCGACGTCCGCCGTCTCCAGCAGCTCGATGAGCCAAGGCCACTGGGCGGGATCGGAGACCCGCAGGCCCGGCCGCGCCGTGTTCAACTTGATAAAGAGGGCATTCTTGTACGTGAAGGCGTCGTAGGTGGACCCGAAGTACCGCTCGAAGTTGACAAAGGAATTCGTGCCGGCGATTTCGTGATTAGCCGGGGCGAAGTAGTAGGGCACGTTGAGCCGGTCGAGGTACGCCTTGCCGAACTCGTAATGGGCCGGGTTGTCGTTTTCCACCAAGTCACCGGTGTAAAGGGCAAAGGCCACGTCGAGCCCGTTGATGGCCTCGATGCTCCGCTCCAAGATGCGCGCGCCTTGGGCGGTGCTCCTTCCCGCTTCCACTTTGCTGTCGCCGAACACCACGAAACGGAAGGTGTCGTCGTCCAAAAGCACCTCTTCCGAAACGAAGGGGCGGTTTCTCGGATCGACGATAGGCGGCAGGTCGGGCAAGAGGCTCGGATCGGGATCCGGAGCGTAGACAGCGTACAGCTCGTCGAAATATACCGTGCCCGTATACTGCTTCGCCGGCTGCGTCTCGACTACGTAAATGCTGCGCAAGGAAATCGGGTATTCCGTGCCCTCGGGAATGGTCGCTTCGACGTAGCGCCAGCCTACCCAGTCGACGCTCATGGCAAAGTCGATAGGTGAAGTGACGCCGTGGCGGTCGACGATCTGCCCTCGCATCCAGGCGCCCTTGCCGTCGCCGTACACCCACACGCCGAGCTTCAGGGGACGGCCGGGCAGCTGCATGTAGGTGGGGCTCGGCTGTACGTACGCCGCCCGGGTAGCCGTCGTCGTGGTGAAGTCGTAGTCGAGCCGCACGGCCCGCTCCCCGCGGTAGACGAAGTCGGGGTCGGCAGTGAAGCTCATCGTCGCCCGCACTTGCGCCGGGTAAACCGTGCCGCGCCAGGTGCCGGCGGTTTCAAAATCGCTGAGGAGAGTAGGTTCACCGCCGATGCCGACGAGCACGCTGCCCGTGATCCCGCCGAAGTGGGCTAGAAGGGCGCCCGAGGCGCTCGTTTCCGCCGCTTGGAACGTGAAGCCGTCGATTTGGCCGATTTCGCCCCGCAGCTCCCAGGTGATGTCTCGCGGATCGACGGGCGCCCGGAAGCCGAGCGCGTCGACGGCCGTTACCGCGAGCTCAACAGCCTGCCCCGGCTCAAGGGACAAGGAATACGGTGTCACTTCCAAGCCCACGGGCGGGCCGATGACCCGCACGGGCTGCTCCGCCCGGGTGTCGCCCAGCCGTGCGACAATACGGCCCGTACCCGGCTCCGCGGCCCGGAAAAGGCCCGGGCCTTCCAACGTGCCCAACGTTTCGGGCTCCACGCTCCAAATAACCGCATCGCCCGCGTCGGCCACGGGATTGCCGTAGGCGTCGACCGCCGCGTAGCCGACGGCGAGGAGCCCGCCGGGCGCCACCCGCAGTTCAGGGGCGGCCAGCCGGTACTCGTCCGCCGGAGCCGGGGGCGGGAAGACGACGCGCACGGGCTCTCCGGCCGGTGCGGTATAGAACACCCCGACGCCGTTCGGCACCCTGCGCTCCCCACCGTCCGACGGGACATTCTGAATCTCCGGCTCGCCGGTGATCAGGCTGCGGGCGACCAAAGCGGCCGATCCGCCGCCGTCGAGATTGAGCGCATGGTGCGCGCCCAAATCGAGCATGATCTGGGCGAGTTCCGGCAAGGAAACGCCCCTGCTTTTCGCGCTGCGCCCGTCGACGACAACCAGCCAAACTTTGGTGCCGTCGGCGCTATAGCCGACCGCGGTACGGGGGTGCACGTCTGTGGAAAGCCCCGGCTGCACCCTTCCCCCTTGCACCAGCACGGGATTGCCGCCGATCACCGCCGCATATTGCGCATCCGCTGCGAGGCGGATCCGCCACGTCAACGTGTCCCCCTCGGCCAGCGCTTCGAGCAGCCGCACGGCGCCGCTGCCTCTGCCGGCCAGTACCACGCCGCCGGGGGGGATGGCCGGTCCGGGCTCGTCGGTGCGCACGGCGACCACTTTGCCCGTGGCGTCGGCTACGACATGCACGAGGCCGGAGACGCCGGCCAGGTCGGGCCAGTCGGCTCCAGGAGCGCGTTCCGCCCAGAATTCGTTATAGAGGACAATCTGCCCGCTGCCGAGCTGCGGGTCGTTGAGGCCGTCGACCCGCAGCAGGCTGCCGTCCGGCAACTCCGCTTCCACCTGCAGTGTGAAAGGCAGCATGACGGGAGGCAGGGCGGGATTCTCGGGAAAACCGATGCCTAAATGCCGCCCGGCGGAACCCGACTTCACCGGTTCACCGGACTGCACGTGGGGACCGATGGGCGCGCCCGACGTGTTAATGTAGAAAAAGTCGCCGTTCACCGCCCCGACGGCGCCCCGCTCCCGCGCCATGACGGAAACCTCCTGCGGCTCGGTCAAAATGCCGTGGCCGAGCAGCGTATCGATATAGACGTGGGGGTTTGTGCGATCGATTTCTAAAGCGAAAATGTTGAGCCAACCCGCCTCGTCGAAACGACGAATTTTGATCAAGTCGATCCCGGCTGCGACCTCGGTTCTGAGCACCTGCTCGTCGATGAGCGCCGCCAGACCACCGGCCGGCAGGGCGATGACGAGCAGGCTCGCCAGGACGAGCAAGAGAACGTGTCCTTTACCGCCGACTGTATGCCGCACCATGCGCCTCACCTCGCGCCCCGTAGTCAGTCCATTGAAGTCATTGTGCCGATTCCTATCTTTTCCTCCCTTACGTGCCCTTCGCGCGCTCCGGGTCATTTGTCCCGGGACCGAGACTACCCCGCTGGGATAAATGCCCATGACAAGGCAAACATATGTTATAATGGGGACGTGCGGGGTGCGGACCTCGGCCGAAGGTAAGCACCCCACGGCCACACCCAACATTTTCCAAGGAGGGTTTCTTCGTATGGCACATACACTGCCTGCACTTCCGTATCCGCACGATGCCCTCGAACCGCACATCGATGCGCAAACCATGGAGATCCACCATGGCAAGCATCATGCAGCATACGTCAACAACCTGAACGCCGCTTTGGAGAAGGCTCCTGAACTGAAAGACAAGTCCGTCGAGGAGCTCATCGCCGATCTCGACAGCGTGCCCGAAGCGATTCGCACCGCGGTGCGCAACAACGGCGGCGGCCACGCGAACCATTCCTTGTTCTGGGAGATCCTGAGCCCGAACGGCGGCGGCACGCCTACCGGCGAAATCGCCGAGGCGATCAACAAGGCCTTCGGCAGTTTCGACAAGTTTAAAGAGGAGTTTTCGGCGGCTGCGGCCGGGCGCTTCGGCTCCGGCTGGGCGTGGCTCGTGCTGAAGAAAGACGGCGAGCTGGCCATCTACAGCACACCCAACCAGGACAGCCCCATCATGCAGGGCGACACGCCGCTTTTGGGTCTCGACGTCTGGGAGCACGCTTACTACCTGAAGTACCAGAACCGCCGGCCCGAGTACATCGCCGCCTTCTGGAACGTAGTGAACTGGGATAAGGTAAACGAGCTGTACAAGGCAGCTAAGGCTTAACGGCCGCTGCCCGCGCTTTCTCCCATCGAAGCATACGCGTCGGATACCGAGGGGCTGTCCCAACGGTGCATTCGGGACAGCCCCTTCTGTCCGGCAGCGGCCGGATCGGTTGGAAACTGTTTCCAGCTCGTTTAGCTGCGGAAGCGCCGGGAGAAGGGCAGGTGCGACTAGCGTCCACCGTTCTGTTGGAGCCATGTGACCCATGATTGGGTCACTCTCCCTTGCGAATGACCCACTGGCGGGTCACTTTACCGCTTCAGCGACCCACCCGTGGGTCCCTGAGCCGCAGCACGGGCTGCTACCATAATCTGGTGGCAGCCCGCACCGCCGCCAGCAGGGATTACGCAGGCGCCGCGGTCGCGACCGGCACCGCCGGTGAAGGCGACCATGGCCTGTGACCCATGGTTGGGTCATCCTGCCAACGGGGCTCTCCCGGGTGAACTTTTGGTACAGCCCCTTTTTCCTTCCCTCCGATGTCTCCTCCTGCACTGCACCCACCCTCTGCGATATAATGGGATGGGCACATTCGGCCGAATCATCCCGCACAAGGAAGAGGTCATCGCTCTATGCACCGCAGCTCGGACGCCCCGCGTCCTTACGTTTTCGGAGCCATTATGTTTCTCATCGCCTTCGTGCAGTTCTCCGTCGGTCCGGCCGTACCCGCTGTCGCAGAACAGTTCGGCGTTCCCGAGACCGCCCTCGGCGTTGCTTTCGCCTTTCAGTTTTCCGGCGCCTTCCTCGTGCTCCTGGCGGGGAGGCGGATCGCACGCCGCTTCGGCTACGACCGCTGTCTGCTGTTTTTCACGTCCCTGTACATCTTAGCCGGTGCCGCGGTGCCTCTGTCGCGCTCGGTATGGCTCCTGTGCTCGGTGCTGTTCTTCCTGGGCGCCGCCTCGGTGCACGCTCAGGTCACCGTCTTCGCCCTCATCGAGCTGCTTTACGGCGCGGACGGGAACAAATACCAAAACCTTGTGGGATCGGCCTTCGCCTTCGGCGCCGTGTCGGGGCCCCTGTTTACCGGCTTGACCAGTTCCACGTTAGGCTGGGGCACCGTCTTTTGGACCGGCGCCGTGCTCGGACTTCCCATTGTCTTTTGGCTCGTCCGCACGCTGCCCCGGCTGCGCGTACCGCAGGACGGGCCCTCGGCCGATCCCTTGGCCCTTCACGGATGGTTCTGGGCCCTTTCCCTTGCCCTCATCATGTATCTCGCGGCCGAGTCGGTCTTCAACTCCTGGCTCAGCACATACGTGAAGGAGGATTTGGGCGGGGGGCCCGCATGGCAAGGCGTGAGCCTGTCGCTGTTTTGGACGGGCATCGCATTGGGGCGCCTCGTCACGAGCCGCTTGACCCGCGGGATGCGGCTCACCTCCGTCGTCACACTGTGCGGCATCGCCGGGGCCCTGGCCGTCCTGGCAGCCACGGCGGCGACGACGGTTCCCCTCGCCTTAGCGCTTTTCGGCGTGACGGGCCTTTGCATCAGCGGCATCGCGCCGGCGCTGATCTCGCTCCAAGGCCGGCAGCCCCGGGGAGCCGAACGGCTTTACCTTTACTTCGCCCTGGGGCAGCTCGGACCGATGCTCGTGCCGTATCTCGCCGGCAGGGTGGCTGCGATCTGGACGTTCCGCCAAGCGTTCCTGCTTCTCCCGGTTCCCGCCCTCATTGCAATGATGTATTTTCTCAAGAAGGCGGCCGGCCTCGGACTGCACGTCGAAGCCGACGGTGCGGCGTAAACTGCGGGCGCCAAGGGTCGTCCGGTGCGGCGCTAGACCCGGCTGAGAGCGACCCGCTTCTGCGTAGCCGCCGGCAGGTAAAGCAGATTGTGGTATTCCATCAACATGCGATCGCTTGAGAACCGGGTGCAAGCCATTTCGATGCTCTCGCGCATCATCGAGATCCACTTCGGCCGGTCCTTGTAAAACGTGGGCATCACTTCGTTCATCAGCACGTCGTATAGCGAGACCAAGTCGTGCTGGTGCTGCCCGGGCCCTTCGTAGCCGCCGCCGATCTGCCAGCCGGTGCTTCCATGCCAACACCCTTCGGGCCACCAGCCGTCGAGGATGCTCAGGTTCAGCACACCGTTCATGGCCGCCTTGATGCCCGACGTACCCGAAGCCTCCAAGGGCCTTTGCGGGTTGTTCAGCCACACGTCGCAGCCACTGACCAGTAGCCTGGCGATTTCCATGTCGTAGTTCGGGATAAACACGACGCTGTTCGGAAACCGCGCGGCCATCTGCACGAGGTGCGAGATGATGCTTTGGCCCGCCCGATCGTCCGGGTGGGCTTTGCCGGCGAACACGATCTGCACCTGCCCGCTTTGCAACAGGGGCTCGATGACGTCGGGGCGTTGGAAAATCAGGTCGCTCCGCTTATAGGCCGCGGCTCTGCGGGCAAATCCGATGAGCAGCTTCCGCTCGTCCAGTTGCGCCCCGGTGCGTTCCTGGATCGCCTTCAAAAGACGCCGCTTCGCAGCCATGTGGGCCCGCCAAAGCGCCAAATGGCTCCCCGCCGCTTTCCGGA
The DNA here is from genome assembly GCA_012522135.1 of Bacillota bacterium. Lineage (GTDB taxonomy): Bacteria > Bacillota > Limnochordia > DTU080 > JAAYLA01 > JAAYLA01. The sequence goes on from JAAYLA010000026.1 coordinate 6,735, forward strand.
TGCCCTCGTCTTGCCACGTCTTTTGGTGCACACCGTTCGTGATCGCGATGATGGGCGCGGCATCGTCGATGTCACTCCACATGTTCCGCGACGTGATGCCGTGGAGTTTCGCCACCCCGTTGGCGACCATAGACAGGCGCAGCCCGGCGACGGTCATGCCGAAAGGATCGCCGCCCAAGAGCTCCATCTGCTCGTAGTTTAGACCGTTGTAGGCGCCCATGTACTGCAAGAGGCCGTGGTCGTGGTACTCGTTGCCCGCGGGCACCGGCGTGTGCGTGGTGAAGACGACCTCCTCCCGGGTCGCGCCCCAAGCTTCGTGAAAGGCCATCCCTTGGTTCATCTTCTCCCGAATGAGCTCGACCCCCGCGAGCACTGCGTGTCCTTCGTTGAAGTGATACACCTCGACGTCGATGCCGAGGCGCCGCAGAGCTCGCACCCCGCCGATGCCGAGGACGATCTCCTGCGCCACCCGGTCTTGCTCGGCCCCGCCGTAGAGCCTTTTCGTGACCCACCAAAAATCGCTGCCCGGCACGTTGCAATCGAGTAGGTACAGAGGGGCATTGCCGAACGCGGTGGTGCGCCATATCTTGACGGGGATCTCCGCTCCGCGCACGTAGACGGTGATCTGCTCCCCCGTATCCTCCAGCATGTCCCGCTCGTAGGGCGTCGGCTCGTCGTGCGGCCACCCGTCCCGAATGACCTGGCGAGAGTACCCCTCCTGCCACAGAAGGCCGATGCCCACCATGGGAATTCCGAGGTCGTGGGCGGATTTCAGCGTGTCGCCCGCCAACACCCCAAGGCCGCCGGCATACATGGGCAGCCTTTCGCTCAGACCGTACTCCATGCAGAAATAGGCAACTTTCGCTGCGTCCTTATGCTTCATCCGGCAGTCTCCCTTCGTCTCGCATAGTCTGTGTAGGAGCTGCAGGATTACAAGGCCATCTGACGCGTTCCGAGGTGGGAATAGGTGGGCGGTCTGTCAGGTCGTAGATGCCGCCCGTGAAAACCGAGACGGGGGAAGGCCGCGCGCCCGCTTGGGACGCGCGCTGTCCCCTGCGCATAATCTGGAGCCAAAAGGAAGGGAGGAAGGCTCGATGAGAACACTCAATGTCGGTTCCGTCGCCGTTGTCTTGGGCTGGATATTGGTCGTCGGAGGCCTCGTCGGAGCCGTCGACATGCTGCTCGATTCCTTCAGGTGGCAGGCAGTCCTCGCCGTCATCCAAGGCCCCCTCGTGACCTTAAGCGTAGGCCTGCTCCTTTGGCTCGGGGCACGGCGGTGACCTAACGCGCCGCTTTCACCCCGCCGAAGGCCGCGAAACAGCCGTTTCGGTGCAGGACGTCGACCTTGGAGAAGCCGACCTGCCGCATGAGGTCGAGCTGGAACATGAGAGACCTGGGGGTATCTTCCTGTTCGATGTAGGCGAAGACGTGGTCGCGGTACTCAGGTCCCTTCAGGTTCTCCAGGTACTCGGCGTAGCGGCGCCACTGCAGCTCCTGCACCGCCGGGATGTCGCTTTCGACCATGTCGAAGATCCAAAGGGAACCGCCGGGAGCCAGAGCACGGTACAACTTGACGAAGACGGTCTGCCATTCGCTCTCCTCGCGCAAGTGGTGCAAGACGGCCGCGGCGAGGATGATGTCGAAGGATTCCGGTGCCAGTTCGACGTCCCGGATATCGCCTTGGATGGGACGTACGCGCTTTGCCGTGCTCTGCTTCAGGCGCTCGCAGGCCCGGTCAAGCATGGGACGGCTCAGATCAATAAGGGTTACGTCGAGGCCGGGCAGAAACTGTAATGTCTTCAAGGTGTAGTTGCCTGCGCCGCTCCCGACGTCGAGCAACGTGCGGGCATGGGGCGTGACGCGAGCCGCAGTTTCGGCAACCAAGGCCATGGCCAACGCCGCGTCGACAGTGGCCGTCTGGCCCGTCTCCAAGTTGGAGAACCGTTCCACGTCTTTGTCAAAACGGGCCCGTATCTCGTCGACGCTGGATTTGCGTTTCATGACGCCGCCTCCTTTCCCGCGGCCGAAGTGATCGAGGTATTACCCGCGGCCCCTCACCCCTGCTTCGTATAGGGCATCGATCCAAACGTGCAGCGTGTCGATGCGCCCGCGCTCTGCATCGCGCACGAGCCGCATCAGCCACGGCTCGGGATGCCGGGCGTACAGCTGCGCCGCTACGGCCTGCACGAGCTCCGCTTCGAATTCTCCACGCACCGGCAGCTCCCGGGCTTCCCGGTAGGCGCGCCATAGCAAAGCCGTCTGTTGAAACACGTGGCGTGCTACGTCCGGGTGCTGCAGCGCGAGCGAAAGCAGGTCCGCACAGGTCGCCGCCAAGTCTGCGGCCAAACTCCGGGCCCCGGCACCGTCCGTCGGCTCGGGCAGTTCAACGCGCCTTTCCGCTTGGTCGATGCGTATGCCTGCCGGCACCGCACATGCCGGCCCGCCCGCCGCGTGCGCGCCGGCGATGGCCCGGCCCACGACAGGAGGCACCCAACGGGGCGTGCCGCCTGCCCTCAATAGAACCGGCCACTGCGTCCATCTCGTTCCCTCCACCGTTCGTCACCTCCGTCTCTTTCCCTTCCGGCACCCAAAGCGAGTACTATAGACCTTGCCGCGACTCCTGCCGCGCGTTCGTCCGCCGCCGGGCGCAGGGCGAGCTGCCAAACCGGCCCAAACCGCGCCCCGGGTCCCATTACGAAACGTTTGACAAAGGAAGCCGGCAATGTATATAATGACCTTGGTCAGGAAAGGTCAAACTCGTGCACGGCAGGTTCCACGTCACGGAATGAAAGGGGTTCTACAAAAATGGTTCTCATTCCCACGGTCATCGAACAGACAAACCGCGGCGAGCGTGCCTACGACATTTACTCCCGGCTGCTTAAGGAGCGCATCATCTTCCTGGGCGGTCCAATCAACGACCACGTAGCCAACCTCGTCGTCGCACAGCTTCTTTTCCTCGAAGCCCAAGACCCGGAAAAGGACATCAACCTGTACATCAACAGCCCGGGCGGAAGCGTTACGGCGGGCTTGGCGATTCACGACACGATGCAGCTGATCCGTCCCCGGGTGCGCACCATCTGCGTCGGTCTTGCGGCCAGCATGGGTGCGTTCCTGTTGGCAGCCGGAGAAAAGGGGCACAGGTACGCGCTGCCTAACGCTAAGGTCATGATCCACCAGCCCTGGGGCGGCGCCCAAGGCCAGGCGGTCGACATCGAAATTCATGCCCGGGAGCTTTTGCGCACTCGCGACCGGCTGAACGAACTGCTCGCCCAGTACACGGGCAAAGACGTCGCAACGATAGCCCGTGACACCGACCGCGACTACTACATGACACCCGAAGAGGCGAAAGAATACGGCCTCATCGACGACATCCTGTCGCAGCCCGCAAGCGGGAACAAGAAAAAGTAACCGCCCGCA
>JAAYLA010000237.1 GCA_012522135.1 Bacillota bacterium
AGGAAAGAAGGTACAGAATGCGGGTGCGGGTCTCATCGCCCAGGACTTTGAACAGCTCGGAAAGGCCGGCCACCTCGATGAGCCGCTCCCGCAGGGCGCTCTTGGCTTCCGGCGCGGAAGGATCGTACACATCGCAGCAATCGGCCCGGGCCTTGGACGTCGTCATGTAGGTTCCTCCCGGCAAAATTATTAAGCAATCGTTTAATGGTATTCTACGCCGGCAGGCCGCGGGGTGTCAAGACGGGCAACTCACCGCACGTGTACGGCGTTGGTAAAAATCCACGGGCGGGAACGGCCCCAGTAGGATCGTGTTGCTTCGCAGCGGTAGGTGCCGGGCCGTTCGGTTCGATAGGTCACGTGGTCCGTGACGTTCCGGTACACCGTCTCGCCGTCCCTGAGGATCCGCACTTCCGCCCGCCGCGGCAGGCGAACAACGATATCCGCCGGGCCCGCGACGTCTGCCGCATCCCGGGGGTATTGCCGGTCGCGGCCGCGTACTTGAAAGACGAATCCCCGGGAATCGGCTAAGGCGTCGTTGGCGAGGAAACAGCGGCCCGTGCGGAGTGCCCGCAGGATCGCATGCCGGTCGCGGGCCGGGTCACGCCGCTTGGGCGGCGCCCAGATATGCGTGCGGACGGTGCCGAGGCTGCGCCGGTACATGAAGTAGCCGTGGCCGTCGACGCCCCCGATCACCGGTACGGGAGGCTCGCCGAGGGCAAACCGTTCTTCGTTCAGGCGGTCCCAGTGGGCAAGGCCGGCGGGGTTCGGGCCCGTCAGGCGCAACGATAGGAAGGCGAAGCCGATTGCGGCTTGGCCTAAGTTCGTGACGCCTTCGCCCCAGTTGTTCAGGAAGTTCCATACCTCGAGAGCGCTGTAACCCGAAACCGTCCAGTCGCGCCAAGGGTAGTACGTGCCGAAGCGGGGACTGCCCCGGTCCCACGGGTGGGCGAGGATGCTCAGGCCTCCTTGCTGGGTGATGGCGTCGATGGCGTCTTGCGGGGCTAGGCCGGTGGGAATGGGCCTGCGGATGCCCAGGGCCAGGCAGTGGCCGTTGTCTTTGCAGGTCACCTCAGTGCCTACGAGAAGCAGGGTGTCGCCTGCGTATCCCTCGCGGGGAAGGGCGGACATGTCGTCGTGGTCGGTTACGACGCAAAAATCGAGTCCCAGACGGCGGGCGGCTTTCACGACGGCATCGACCGTGCCGAGCCCGTCGGAGTACTTGGTGTGCAGGTGGATGGCGCCTACCCATTCCACCAGGGCTTTCGGCTTTTCCATGACATCCACCTCACCCTACCCTATGGCAGGTACCCGGCGCCCCATGCAGAATTGGTTGGGACGAAACTTGCGGAGGTGACGCCCTTTGGTGCGTGTGAAAGGCGACCACTGGACCGCTGACTTTACGATCGCGCGCGCATTGGCGGAAGCGTACCGCGCATCCGGAAAGGACGAGATCGTCTACTTGTGCGTCGGCGATCCGGAGGGAGCGGCCACGTCCCTCGGGCCGCGCGCGGGGCAGGAGCTGTTGGCTTACTATCCTAACGTGCTGGGCACGGTCGAAGAGCCGGTCAGACGAGGCGACTTGCCGCGCGCGCTGCGCCGCCTGGCTGACGAGTGGCCGGGCGCCTTCATCATCGGGATCGAGGCGGTGGGCGGCGCAGCCGAGGATGTAGGCTTCATCGAGGTGACGGACCGCGGGCTGGCCCCGGCGAGCTTCGACGTAGGGGCCGGCTGGCCGACCGATGTCGGCGTGCTCGCAACCCTTTGGACCGATTCTCCGCCCGAGCGCCTCGAGCCGACGGAGTACAACCGCGTGCTGCGCATCACCGATGCCATCATCGACGGCCAGATCCGGTTCCTCCAACGGGTGAAGAAGTACCTTCCCGAGCTGTGACCTGCGCCTGCACCCTACGGTCGGCTACTTGAATGCCGGCCAGCATCAGGGCGATACCCAAGGCGTTTGTGACGGCGAGCGCGTCCGCTTCGGAAAGGCCCAAGACACCCACCATGCTGCCGCCTGCGGCCACAACCATCACCCCGAGCGTTAGCACCAAAAGGCCCAGAGCCCGGTAGCGCAGGGCGGGGTTAGCCCGCATTTTCCAGGCCGACCACAGGGTACCGCCTACTAGCAGCAGCGTGCCGGCGATATTGAAGAAAAGGCCGATACTTCGCGCCAAAGGCGGCCGGGTCATGGCCTCCCAACCGAGGTCGGCCATGGCCTCCGTGTCGATGGGCGCCCTCCAAAGGCTCACCGCGGCCAGTACCGACAGCAACACGACGAGCCCGGTTGCCACTTGTGCCGTGCGTCCGCCCCGAAGAAGCCACACCAGGCCCAGAGCCAGGTAACCCGTCGTCAAGATCGCGCCGGAAAGGTAAAAGAGCCGGATGGCCAACGGTGACCAGCCGAAGGCACGTCCCACCCATTCGGCCGCCGTTCCGATGGTGAACAGCGTGAAGGCTACGGCCCAAACCGCCTGGTACGGCTTTTTCCGGGTCCGGTACTGGTTCCACACGGTCACGGCCGTGAGGAGGCTGACGACGGCGGCAAGTAGAGGAAACACGGACATCACCTCGAAATGACGGCTCTACGGTCAAGCGAGAAGGCCGATGAGGTAAGTGACGACGGCGACCGAGGCAGTGTGCCAGGCGCCTTTCGAAAGAGAGGCAGCATGTTCCCGAACGGGCTGCTTGCGCATGCGGACCAGGAGCATGACGGTGAAGAGCAAGGCGCCGATGGGCAGGAGCATGTGCAGCCACGACCAAACGCCGCTACTCGACGGCCGCGCGCCGTGGCCCCACAGGTCGAGGCCGATCAGTACTTGGACGAGGAGGAGGGCTTGGCCCAGGTAGGCGACGGCCTTCAAACCCGCGGGGACGGGAGCGCTCTCTTTCCGCGCCTTGATCAGTAGAAGTCCTACGAGTGCGTTGACGACGACCACCGAAAGGCCCAAGGTTCCATGCCAACCCCAAAATGCGTCCATGTTCTCATGCCCCCTGTGTGCGGACGATAGGACCTGCCGAGCGGGTTTAGCCGGCGAATCGGGGCCTACGAGTTGTGTCCGCGCCCCTTCGGAGGCTTGCGCCCTTTCCGGTCCTTCTGCGCCGGACTGTTGGGCTCGGTTGCGTCGTCGGCTTCGTCGCCCACGAGCGGTATGAGGCTGAAGGGAGGCGACTCCTCTTCCCACTCGTCCAGGCCGGCCGATACGTCCAGATCGCGCATGGCCGTTTGAACCCGCTCTTCGGAATCCATCAGTTCGTCCAAATACTCCGTAACCCAGTGCATTCCCTGCCGCATGGCCGCGTGATACGCTTGGTCGGCGTACTGGGAGACCAAGTGCATATCCGCGCCCTCTTCGTAGTAGAGGTACGCGGCCCGGAGCAGGTAATAGACAGGCTTGTCCGAGGGGCCGAGCTGATCCTCGTCGACGTTGCGCAAGATCCGTTCGCCGATCTCGACGTTGTATCCGATCCAGAGCAGGTGCAGCGCGGCCAGAATGCGTACGCCCGCCGTCACTCGCGGGTTTTGGGCGAGCCGGACGAGGAAGTACTCCTGCGACGGCAAATCGTTCTGCAGCAGGTAGGCCAAGGCTTCCTGGGCCAGGCGCGTGCGCTTCGTGAAGACGTGGTTTACCAGGGAAGCGAGGGCGAGGCTCGAAGAGGGAAAGGGCGAGAGGTCTTCATCTTCGCCCATCATGATGTCGTAGTCGAGGGTGAACGGCAGCACCTCGTTGGACAGTACGTGCTGGGCCAGCTTCGCATAGGTACGGGCCGGGCCGAACTTGCCGGTTCTCACGGCGCGCCGCCAGATGAGATGGGCCTCGTTGATGCGGCCTCTATTATAGTGCGCTATGCCCGCCCACGTCAGTTCCACGGGGCTCCAGTCTCTGTCCGGCGTCGCCTCGTACAACTTGACGATGCCGGCGTCGTCCTCGGCGATGAGCAGCGCTTGGAAGACGAAAAGAAAGGCGCGGTCGGGATAGTCGGCCTCGACCGGATCGCCCAGCCGGGCGAGTTGGATGTAGCCGGAGAGCGCCGCCTCGCAGTGAAAACGCACCATGGGGTCGCTTTCCAGCTCGAACCAACAGTGCGTCGCCAAGGCGTGGGCTATGGGCTCGTCCGGATCGATTTGCAGCACTTCGTCGATGATGTTGAGGGCTCTCGCGTTGTCCCCCTCCCGCAGCGCGATGTAGGCTAAATTGTTCAGCGCGGGAATGGCGTGGGGACACAGGCTCAGGGCTTGCAAAAGGGCGCGACGGGCCTCGTCGTGCCGGCCGCTTTCGAGAAAGCTCCGTCCTTGGCTAATTGTAGAGAGGACTTTGCGGCCTTTGTCGGGTTGCGAAAGCATGAACTCGTGGTACGGATTTCGAGGCGGAACGGATGGGCTGACCATAATGGGCAGGCACTCCTTACCGAATCGAGATGGGCCCTGCACCGCGAGGTAGGTAAACGCCTTCCGCGTGCAAGGTGAAGGAGCCTTCGATTCGAAGTGTGTTCAGTATAGCACAAAGGGTTCTAGGCGTAAAAGGCAGCCTTAGCCGAATGGGCGGCCAGGCGGGCGAAAGGGCGGGTGAAAAGGTGGCGATCGCCAACGAAACGATGCTGTACGAGCCGATTAAGGCGTACCTTTGCCGCCGCGGCTTCGCCGTTCGCTCCGAGGTTGCAGGGCGCGATTTGGTAGCGGTTCGCGGCGACGAAGTGGTGGTAGTAGAGTTAAAAAGGACTTTCAATTTGTCCCTCCTGCTGCAAGGCGTCGAACGGCAAGGGGCGGCCGATTACGTATACCTGGCAGTGGAAGCTCCCGCCCGTCCCACCCGCCGTTGGAGCCAGGTCCGCGGCCTGTGCGAACGCCTAGGCTTGGGCCTGCTCACCGTGTCCTTTCCCGCCAAGCGCCCGGCCCGGGTGGACGTAGCGGTTGAGGCCCGCCGGCCCGACGATCTACCCCGAAAAAAGGCCGAGCGCAAGCGCTTGCTCGACGAGTTCAACGGCCGCTCCGGCGACTACAACGTGGGCGGCAGCACGCGCAGGCCCATCGTGACCGCCTACAGGGAAGACGCCCTGCACTTGGCGAGCACGCTGAAGGCCGAGGGCGCGCCGCAGACGGTGAAGGCTTTGCGCGAGGCGACCGGATGCGACAGAGCAGGACGCATTCTGCAGGACAACTACTACGGCTGGTTCGAGCGGGTGCGCCGGGGAGTCTACCGCCTCACGCCGGCAGGCGAAGAAGCGCTGGTTCAGTACGCCGACGTCATCGAGGCCTGGTCGCAAGGCCGTTAGAGTGTTTCTACACCAGACCGGGAAAACCTAGCTGAGCCAAGGCTTCATATACGACGATCGCCACCGCGTTGGACAGGTTTAAAGACCGGCGTTTTGGCAGCATCGGGATGCGAATTTTGGGTCCCGGGTAGTTTTCCAGGATAAAGTCGGACAGGCCCGTGCTCTCTTTGCCGAACACGATGAAGTCGCCCGGGCGGTACCGCAGGGCACGATACGTTACGTCGCCTTCCGTCGTCGTGAACACAAACCGCGCGCCCGGATACGTCGCGACGAGCTCGTCGAAGGAATTATGCAGCTCGATCTCGACCAAGGGCCAGTAGTCTACCCCGGACCTGCGGATGTAGCGGTCGTCCAAGGAAAAGCCGAGGGGCTGTACCAGGTGCAGCTTTAGCCCGGTGCACGCGCACGTCCGCGCGATGTTGCCCGTGTTGACGTGGATTTCCGGTTCGACAAGCACTACGTGGAGAGGCACCGGGCCTATTCCTCCGGCAGGCGGATGACCACCATGGTGTAGTCTCCCGGACCGTCGACCGTGAACTTCAGGCTGTAGGACGCATTCGGCACGTCAAACGACTCGGCAATCAGGTCGCCATCGCGGTAGATGCCCACCCACAGCAGCGTCTCGTCCAGGTACAGCGGATACTGTATCTCGACTTCGTGGCGGAAGCGGCCGCCGACGGGGATATCGTGTCCGAGCAGCTCGATGGGGTATGCGTACACGCCCGGTTCGCCGTACGGAATTTCCGGCCCCCGCACGGCAAGGAGCTCGGGCGTATAATAGTCGAGCCACGCTTTGATCATATCGTTCGACGTGGCAAATTCAATCAGTCCCGGCTCGACGTACGTTGCGGTCACGTAAGCCAGGTGCTCGTCCAGCACGGCAAAGGCTCCGCCCTGTGTGCTGCGCCAGTCCCCGTCGCCCAGCATGAACATGGCATGGGTAAACGCCACGATGCCGTGCACCCCGGGTCGCACCGTGCCCGAAGGAGCGTAGTGGCGCACCGCATCGTCGACCTTCCCGTTGGCCGAATCCACGGTCTCCGCCTCGAACAGGATGGCCCGGGCGGGCGTGGGCAAGAACTGCACGATGCCGATTTCGTCCAGCGACTCGGCTTTATGATTGATAGAATCGGGCCGGGTAAAGTAGATGTTCTGGCCGAAGGGCGCCGACGTGGAGCCCCCGACGTTGCCGTGAGCATCGCTCGACGCCCAAAGCCCGACGGAGCGGAACGCTTCAATTGAGGCCCGTTGATCTTCCGCCGTGGCCCCGAAGTCGAAGGAGCCGGTGCGGGTAGCGAGCTGCTGGCCGTGGCCCGTGCCGCGCAGCAGTTCGTCGACGCGCCGCAGGTAGTCGAACAAGGTGCCGGTGCGCGAGTAGATCACGTCGTAGCCGCCTTCCGCCGGCACTTGATGGGCCCAGCCGTGCTCACGATGATTCGCCCAGAAGCCGTCGGTCGGTTCATGATACGATAAGAACGTGTTAGGCAGCCGGTAGTCGTAGTCGATGTGGAGGTGGGGCGTGTACTGATGCCCTTTGGCCGCTTCGCGGACGACGCTCGCTTCAAGATCGGCGATGACCTGCTCCCAGGCCCCCGTGGACGACTGCCGAGCGGCCCATTCGGCGCCGAAGACGACCGGCCAGGCGATGTAGTGGCTCCACTTGGCACCGTAGCGCTCGGCGATGCGGTTCAAGGCTTCGGACTTGTCGATCAGCTGCACCCGGAACTCCTCGGGATCGAGCCAGGCGTTCCGGTTTCCGGTGTGGCGGTTCGGGTAGCCTGCGCTGTCCATCGGCTCCAAGTCTTCCGTGAGCACGTAAAAGAGCCGCCCGGGGCGAGGATCGACCACTTCCGCCCGGGCCACGGCGTACGTCCGTTCCCCGCTCGGCAGGCTGACCGCGACGGTGTATTCCCACGGGCGGTTTAGGTTGACCTCGTGGGCGCGGCGCGCCTCGATTTCCCAGCGCAGTTCGGTGCTTTCTCCAGGTGCCAGCGTGCCGGCATTCAAGGTGACCTCGCCCCGCACCGTCAGGCCGAAGCCGTATGGTTCCATGAGCGTGGCGGTGAGGGGACCAAGGGGCCGGTCGCCGTCATTGGTCACAGTGGCGGTCGCCACGAACGTTTCGCCCACCGACGTCTGGATGGCCTGCGGGCTGAGGGCGACGCTGAGGCCGGGAACGGGCACAGTCTCCGCTTCGGACCTCGCGGAGATGCCCTGCTGCTCGTCGCTCCGGGCGGGGGCACCGGGTTCGGCCACGGCGCTCAGTTCGGCTTGCAGCGCGGCGGCCGGGTAGGGGCCAAGGAACACGGCTTGGACCAAAAGGTGCTGTCCGTCGGAGGCTTCGAATTGGATGCCGACTCGTTTTAGCCGCGCGGGATTCACGTGGAATATTTCCTGTAGGGCGGCCGGAACGTCGACCACAAGGGCCAGCTCGCTGCCTAGATAGTTCGCGCGCGTGCGATGGTCGTACCACTGCTCCATGCCGCTCGATCCCGGCACGGTACCCACCATGACCCAGCCGAGCGTACCGAGGCTGCGGCCTTGTTCGTCCTGAAACCTGAGGACGACGCGCGCATCGCCCATCGTGCTGAGGGCATACGCGGCAACAGCGAAGGTCAGATCGGCCGGATCGTCCACTGCGATCCATTGATGGGCGACGGCGCGGTCACCGTCGAGCGGCACAAGCTCAAGGAGTTGGCTGCCGGGCGGTGTATTTTGAATGTATGCCGAGCGGATTGTGCTGCCGGGCCGGCCGGCCCACGTCGTCCATCCGACCGGTGCTCCGGTATCCGGATTCGGATGGAACGCCGGATTGTCAACCAGGTTTCCACTTTCTCCGGCGAGGCGGAGAAGCTCGGCCCCCACCGCGCTGCGGTTGCCGGTTCGGACCCATGTCGCCGCACTGGTCTCCCGGGCAAGTGGATGCGATGAGACCATGAACATGGCGAGGGTGCACATGACGGTAAGCATCACGAGACCGGAAAAGTGCGGCCCCTTGCGGCGGCGCCATGTGTAGACGGATCCCGGCGGGCGCCTGCGGGTGCGAACGGTACCGTAATATCGGCGTGGCACGGTGGTCGCCTCCAGCGGATGAATGTTGCGCAAAAGAAGGGAGCGGCGGAGATGGCGAAACCGCGCGCATCCCGTTGACACAGATTCGGCGGCGGGCCCTTCGATGCCTGCATCAATTGGACGCCGCCTAGCACGTTTGAAGGAATGGATAAAATGAACTCCGGCACCAAACCCACTGTAATCATTTCGACGGACCTCGACGGCACGCTCCTCGGGCGCGGAAACTACGAACTGACGAATGCCTTGCCGCAACTATTGGTCGAGAAGGCTTCAAAGTACGAAGTGATTTGGGTCATCAATACGGGGCGCCGCTTCTCCTCGGTCTTTGACGTCGTGGACAGAGCGAACGTCGTGCGCAGGCCCGATTACCTCGTCGACCGGGAGACGTTTCTTTACAAGTTGGACGGCGAGAAGTACGAACCGGTGCGGGACTGGAACGAATGGGCCGAGCAGCGGGTGGATGGGGTGCAAAGGGCCGTCGCTCC
>JAAYLA010000238.1 GCA_012522135.1 Bacillota bacterium
GAACATATTCGGCGCGATCATGGAGCGGAGCGTTTTGCCGACTCCGTGGGCATCGGATATTTCCACATCGACCTGCATCCTAGCACGGCGCCGGGAACGTATATTGACATTCCGGCCTGTCCGTTCCAAATCCCCCTCGGATCGCTCATTCCGGTTCGTATGGATAATCTGTTGGCCGGTGCGAAGAACATCGGGATGACCCACATTACGACGGGATGCTATCGCCTGCGCCCGGTGAAATGGAACATCGGCGAGGTCGCAGGTGCGCTAGCGGCATGGTGTCTTGAGAAACGCCTTCGCCCTCGGCAGGTGCGAAACGACGCAAGAAACCTGGAGGACTTTCAGGCACTGTTGGTCAGTCAAGGTATCGAACTGGAATGGCCGTCATGGATTCCGACCGTGGTTCCAAGCGGGGAATACGGCACAGGAGATGCGAACCTCAATCTGACGAGGGACAACCACTGAGTCCGGTTGCCGCGCCGGTAGAGGACCGCCTCGTGCTGCTCAACCTGCAGGCGCCCGCCCCGTAGACTCACCGATAACAAGCTCCGGACTAAAGGCATGAACCCGCGGTGTTTCATGCCTTTTTCCTTCTATACGGTCGAGCAGAATGGTACTGGCGGTGTAACCCATGTCGTTTACCGGAATGCGGATGGTGGTGAGGCGAGGGATCGCAAACCGGCTGTATGTTTCATCGCATCCGGTGATGGAGACGTCGTGCGGCACGGACAGTCCATGCTCGGTGCACCAGCGCAATGCACCCATGGCCAAAACGTCGTTGAAACAGATGAGCGCGGTCGGACGAAAGGCACCGTGGAACGCTTCGCCCGTGAGCCTGTAGCCGTCTTCGTCGGTGGTGGCCGGACCTTGCGGCGGCAGGTGTACCAGAGCGTTGATGCCGGCATCGGCGAGGGCCTTGTTCACTGCTTCCACCCGCTGGGTATGTCTGGGCCCGATGAACGCGAACTCACGATGACCCAAGTCGATCAAGTAGCGGGTGAGTTGATAGAATCCCCCGGCGTCATCGGATACGACGCAGTCGATGTCATCGATGACGGATTCGCCCGTCAATCCGACGACGGGCTTATCTCGATCGAGGAAGGCTCCGTAGATCTCTCGACGCACAAGTTGATCCGACAAGTTGATCAAGACGCCGTCCGCGTGTGACATCAGGAGGTCGCGGTAACGTTCCGCTCGATGGTGCTGGCCTTCCGAGTTGCAGACCAGAAGGCCGTACCCTCGCTGAAACATGGCCTTCTCGACGGCTTCGATGATTGATGGGAAAAACGGGTTCGTCGTACTGCGCACGAAGTAGGCTACGATGTGCGTCCGTTGCGTCGCCAAAGCACGTCCCACGCGATTCGGCCGGTAGTTTAGTACGCGAATGGCTTCCTCTACCCGACGCCTGAGCTCGGGCGAGACGTACTTACTATCATTTATGACTGCGGATACCGTGGCCACCGATGTTCCCGCTAGCCTGGCCACGTCGCGAATCGTTGCAGTCATGCGGTTCTGCCTCCGTGAGCGCTGCATGTACTGATCCTTCAACCCCGCTCGATTCCTGTTGCCTTCATTCTAGCAGAAGACTCCCTATCCTTCACGCAGGCAGTGCTGCCCGATGTGCGCGTCAAGCCGCCCGGGCATGTTCCGGACGACGAAGAAAAATGGTTGTACGGGAAGGAATTTTCCACGAAGAACGGAACTCATTTGCTAGCTAACCGTTTAGCTCAATGTAGCTTGCCGGTTCCATTGCCCGTTGATTCTTGACAACCGTCCTCCGAAGAAAGGGTGTTCAGTCATGGCTGTCACGCGGCGCGCTGTTCCGATAGTCATCGCCCTCGTTACGGTACTGTCGTTTGGGGCTTACGCGGAGGACTCCCTTCGTTTCTTGGCCGTCAACTATTCTCCCCAGTTGCTGCAGGCCTTGAACGATTGGATTATTCCACGCTTCGAGGAACGGTACGGCGTGGAGGTCGAGCTGCAAAATGCCACCTGGGAAGACCGTGTCGATCGTTTTGTCGTCCAGACCGTTGGAGGCGTCGCACCGGATGTCGTTGTCACCGGATATTACTCGGCCTATGAAGAAGGTGCGGCCGGACTCCTGTTGCCGCTTGACCCCTTCCTCGACAGCTGGCAATACCGTGACATGATTCCCGAACCCATTTGGCAGTCGCAGGGATGGGACGGATACATCTACGCCATGCCCATGGAAGTCGACGTGCGGGGCATTGTCTACAGCAAGGCCGTGTTCGAGCAGGCCGGCCTTGACTCTTCCCGCACCCCGCAAAGTTGGGAGGAGCTTCTCGCGTGGGTGGGGCGGCTTACAGTAACGACTCCCGATCAGCAGTCCGTCACGCAGCGTGGCATCTGGTACGACACGCACGCGCAGAACCTCTTCTGGCTCATGATGCAAGCCGGCGTACCTCCGGTCGACCTGGCTACTTTGGAATCGAACTTCGACACACCCGAAGCGCTTGCTGCCGCCGAAATGCTTCTCGACCTTCACACTACGTCCCAAGCCTCATTACCCGGTCCCCGAGCCGTGGATGTCCTGTACGGTAAGACGGCCATGAGCTGGTTCCATCCCGGCTGGTTCAACCGTACCTTGGCTGAAATGGAAGATCCCGCCGCTATGGCCCGGGAAGTCGGCATCTTCCCTCCGCAGCGTTCTCCCGAGGATGCCCCGGTCGCCATCGGCTTCATAAACGGCCTGGCCATCACAAGGTCAAGTCCGAATCCCGAACTCGCGTGGAAGTTGATCGAATTCCTCACGAGCGAGGAAGTGATTCAAGAGCTCTACCGCATCACGGGATGGGTCAGCCCCCGCATGGACATCATTCCCGAGTTAATGTATTGGCCGGGCGTCGACATGTTCTATGGACTGGTGCCCCATATACAAACCGTCGTCGTGCCGCCGCCACGCAACCAGGCTCAGGGTCAGCTCGATCAAATGGTGAAGGCGATGGCCCAAAACCGCATTCCACCGCTCACCGTGACGACCAATGCCCACACGTTATGGACTCGCCTGCTCAACGAGTGGCAGGCGACGTGGCAGTAGGGGGGACGAACCATGACCCGCTCCACGGCCCGTGCGATCATCCAAGGACATTGGAAGCGAGTGTTCCTGGTGGCTACGATTCTTTGCAGTGTCGTTGCGTCTGCCCTCGGGGCCGGCTTCGACCTAACGGCCGTTGCGGACCATCCGCGCATCGTGGCGAATGCCGATGCCTTTACCGCTTTGCGGGCACGGTTGAGTGACAATCCCACGCTGCGCATGTGGTATAGCGAGGTTCAGTTGGCGGGCCGTGCTCTGTTGGATGCACCGCCGGTGATCTATGAACTGCCCGACGGGAAGCGCCTGCTGTCGGTGAGCCGCGAAGTCCTGTCCCGGGTTTACACCTTAGCGTTCCTTTACATTATGGAAGGTGACGCAGCGTACCTGGAGCGGGCATGGGTGGAACTGGCCACCGCCGCCGACTTTCCCGACTGGAACCCGAGCCACTTCCTCGATACGGCCGAGATGACTCACGCCTTTGCCATCGGTTACGACTGGCTCTACCGTGCCTGGACCCCCGAGCAGCGGGCGGTTATTGCCGGTGCCATCATGGACAAAGGGATCGAGCCCGCGCTTGCAGCCTACGCGCGCCGCGAATGGTGGGTCACCGACATCAGCAACTGGAACATCATAACCCACTCGGGAATCACCCTGGGCGCGATTGCGCTGGCGGACGAGTATCCCGACGTGGCCGAGACGGTCATCAGCACGGCCCTTGCCTCCATACCCAACTTCCTCGATCGTCTGGACGGTTTCGCGGGCGGCTGGGATGAAGGGCTACATTACTGGAACTACTCGATGGAATACCTGGTTCCGCTCATCGCCACATTGCAGACGGCCTTCGGTTCCGACTTCGGGCTGCTTGATCGAACCGGCGTACAAGAGGCGGCCACGTATCCCATCTACATCAGCGGCCCCTTCGGCGACGCCTTCCACTACGGCGACGGCACCGTGCAGGAGACTAACGTGCCCGTGATGTTCTGGTTCGCTAACGTCTACAACCGCCCCGAGTTCGCCGCCTGGCAACTAAAGAATCTCACGTCGCGCAAGAGCACCGAAGGCAGGCTCTACCGGGGCGTGTGGAACCTGTTGTGGTACACCGAGCATGACGGGGACACGGATCTGGCCTTGGACAAGTTCTACCCGGGACTCGAGCTGATAACGAGCCGCAGTGCCTGGGACGACCCAGAGGCCGTGTTCGTCGGGTTCAAGGCGGGAGACAACGCGGCGCCCCCCGGCGA